>JAHWKK010000013.1 GCA_019347945.1 Acidobacteriota bacterium
GAGGTCCTTCGCCTGCCCGCCCGACCGCCCGCTCAGGATGACGTTGGTTTGAGTACGCGAGTTCGGTTGTTTCCGCACTCACGGGTGTCATTTCGGATTCACCGTCGCAAGGCGCCGGTCACTTGCTCAGGATGACGAATGTTTAAATTTCGCGAGAGCAGCAAGTCTTTACCACGCTCCTGCCCTGATCCCTGATCCCTGATTCCTGCTTTTCCTGATCCCTGACCCCTGATCCCTGCTTTTCCTGATCCCTGACCCCTGACCCCTGATCCCTTCCTCTCCAAAAGCAATACTTCGCCATCCCGCATCGTTCCCCCGTCTCGATGGCCGAAAAGTCTTTTGTTGGCAAGCTCAAGCGCGGTCTGTTCATGACGCACACGGAGATGATCGAGCGCGTCCGCGACGCCTTCACGCCCGAGCTCGGTGTCGATCAGTCGGTTCTCGATGCGCTCGAGGAGAGCCTGCTCGGAGCCGACGTCGGGGCGGAAATCACGGTCGAACTGATGGACTCGCTCGAGGAAACGATCCGGCGCGGGGAAATCCGGAACATCGAGGATCTGACCGTAAGACTCAAGGCTGAAGCGCGGGAGCTCATCCCCGACAGGGCGATGAGAACGCTCGATCCTTCGGCCGAAAAGCCTTTCGTCGTTCTGGTGGTCGGAGTCAACGGGACCGGCAAGACAACTTCGATTGCAAAGCTCGCGCGCCTCTGGAAATCGGAGAACCGCGAGGTGATCGTGGGAGCAGCGGACACGTTCCGGGCGGCGGCGATCGAACAGCTGCAGGAGTGGACGGATCGGGTCGGGGTCCCGCTGGTACGTCACAAGGAAGGCGCCGATCCCGGTGCCGTGGCGCACGATACCGTCGCTGCCGCCAGATCGCGCGGATCCGACATCGTTCTGATCGATACGGCCGGCAGGCTCCACAACAAGGGACACCTGATGGCCGAGCTCGCGAAGATCCGGCGGGTGGTCGAGAAGGAGCTTCCCGGCGCACCCCATGAGGTTCTTCTGGTTCTCGATGGAACCACCGGCCAGAACGGCATCGCTCAGGCGAAGGCATTTCTCGAGTCGGCTGGTGTGACGGGGTTGATCGTGACGAAGCTCGACGGGACGGCGAAGGGGGGCGTGATTCTCTCGATCATGCGGGACTTCGAGATCCCCGTCTATTACGTCGGAGTCGGCGAGGGAATGGACGATCTCATCCCGTTCGACCCGGAAGCCTATCTCGATTCGATTTTCGCATCCGAGCACCCGGTTGCCGCGAGCTGATGCGATACCCATTCGAAAGACACGTACTCGTGTGCATCGGCGGTCGTTGCAACGACGAGAAGCAGGGGCAGAACCGGGGGGAGCTGATCCGAGCCGAGCTGAAGGATCTCAACAAGTCCCTCGGGCGGAAGAAACTGGTCCGCGTGTGCGGGGTCACCTGCCTCGACATGTGCGACGACGGTCCCAACATGGTGGTCTGGCCGGGCGGGGAGGCTTACAATCACCTGACGATCGAGACCGCGAAGGAGCACTATCTCCGCGAAACCGAGAATCTCGAGGCGAAGACGAAACCGCAATAACGGCAGCGCCGGGCGCGTTGGTGCGAGTCGGTTCCGCCCGATCCGATCCGTTTTTCCGAGGTGAATTTCTCTTGAGCGCCACAGGCACGACTCCACGTTCTCTTCGACGTTTCACCAAACTGACGGCGGTGTACGTTCTCTTTCTCGTCTTCGCGGGAGCGATGGTGACGAGCACCGACTCCGGGCTCGCGGTCCCCGACTGGCCTCTCTCGTACGGAATGGTATTTCCGCCGATGAAGGGGGGCGTCTTCTACGAGCATGGCCATCGGATGATCGCCGCGATCGCGGGTTTCCTGACCGTGATTCAGGCGATCTGGCTGCAGATGAGGGGCTCGAAGGTTCTGCGTCGACTCGGGTGGGCAACCGTCGGCGTGGTCATCGCCCAGGGCATCCTGGGAGGCGTGACGGTGCTTCTCAAGCTACCCACGTGGACCTCCGTTTCGCACGCGATGCTCGCCGAGGCCTATCTCTGCATGCATGTTGCGATGGCGTTTCTCGCTTCAGATGCTGCGGCTCGATGGAAGGCACGGGACAACGTCGAAGGATCGAATCGAGCGGCCCGGTTTGCAATCATTGCATTCGCGCTGATCTCGATCCAGATTCTTCTCGGCGCGATGACCCGGCATATGGGAGCGGGGATGGCGATTCCCGATTTCCCCCTGGCTTTCGGGCAGATCGTCCCGGCGTTCACGAGCGCGGCCATCGCGATACACTACGCGCATCGCGTGGGTGCTCTGATCGTTACCGTCTATCTCTTTCTGATTTTCCGGCCCGTTCTCGCTTCGGGAAAGCCCGCCTCGATCCGCTTTTACAGCCTCGCACTCGCGCTCGTAGCGGTTCAGATCGCGCTGGGCGCCTTCACCATCTGGACGGCGAGAGATCCGATCATCGCGAGTCTCCATCTTCTCGGCGGCGCATCGCTGCTCGTAACGACGCTTCTGATGGCGATGGCGCTGCGGACGGAGCCGTCACGAGAGATGAAATCGGCAGATGATGCGGCGACCCTTCCAACAGGGGCGATGGCATGAGTGACACTGCCGTTCTGGAGCGGGCAGGATTCGGAGCGCCGAGAGACTATCTGGAGCTCGCTAAGGCACGGGTTCTTTCGCTGATTCTGGTCGTCACCGCCGCGGGGTTCATCGTCGCGAGTCCGGTCAGCGTTTCGGTTCCGCTGCTCGTTCTCACGCTCGTGGGAACCGGGCTGGTCGCGGCGGGAACAAATAGCTTCAATCAGATCGTGGAGCAGGACTTCGATCGGCTGATGGAGCGCACGATGGGGAGACCGCTGCCATCAGGAAGACTGAGCGGGGCCGCGGCCGTCACCTTCGCCGTCTTCACGATCGCTCTCGGGTTTGCGTTGCTGAGCATCGGTGTGAACCTGCTGGCCGGCGCCCTGGCGCTGACGACGACCGTGGCTTATCTGCTCCTTTATACGCCGTTGAAGAGAAGGACCTCGTTGTCGACGATCGCCGGTGCGGTTCCTGGAGCCATTCCTCCGATGATCGGATGGGCGGCGGCCACAGGAGCGCTCGAGCCGGGCGCCTGGATGCTCTTCGCGATTCTCTTCGTCTGGCAGCTTCCTCATTTCTTCGCCATCGGGCACCTCTATCGGGAAGACTACACCCGAGGAGGATTCAGATTGTTGTGCGTAGTCGACGAGGATGGCCGCCAGGCGGGGCTGCAGTCGGTGCTCTACAGTCTGATTCTGCTTCCGCTCACCCTCGGGCTTCCGATGGTCGGAATCGGCGGAAAGTGGTCTGCAGTCGGAGCGTTCCTCCTGTCGGTCGGGTTCGTGCTGTCGGCCTTCGGATTTCATCGCGAGAGGAGCAGGGATCGCGCGCGAAACCTTTTCAGGGCATCGATCTATTACCTGCTGTTGGTGATGGTCCTGATGGTCGTGGGTACCTGGATGGGCGGTTGAAGAAATTCAGCGAGCTCCTCGCCGTTCTCGCCGTCTGTCTGTCGATCGCGATGTGTGATCGCGAACCCGATCTCGATCCGATCAAGTCACTTCCTTCTTTCGATCTCGTCGATCACGAAAACCGCTCGTTCTCTCTCGAGGATCTCCGCGGGCACGTTTCGATCGTCGATTTCATCTTCACCCGATGCGGGGCGACCTGTCCCGTGCTGACGGCGGAGATGAAGAGGCTGACGGATGATCTTTCCGACGACGATCTGCGGTTCGTCTCGATCACGGTCGATCCGGCCTACGACACGCCGTCGGTGCTCTCGGAGTACCGTCAGAAGGTGACGAACGACCCGCGATGGACTTTCCTCACGGGCGAACGGGATGAGATCGAGCGGCTTTCGATCGAAGGATTCAATCTCGCCGTCGGAACGTCGCAGAACCCCGCTGAGCCCATCCTTCATAGCAATCGCTTCGTCCTGGTCGATCGGGAGGGCGTGATCCGGAACTACTACGACTCCGGCAGGCCCGAGGTGATGGCCGATCTCCGGAGCGATGCCCGCTGGCTCGCGCGGAAGAGTGAAGAGTGAAGAGTGAAAGAGTGAAAGAAAAGAGTGAAGATCTGAGCGAGTTGGAGACGATCTACGCAACGCGTCTGGTTCTGTCGCCCGCTGAAGCGGGCTCGATATTTTGAGAGGCGCTGCCACTGTCCCCGGCTGAAGCCGGGGGCTATGATCTGTCGCCGCCTTCGGCGGCTGCGTCGGCTTCATCGATTCAGCGAGTTGGAGCCGATCTGCATTTCTCGTTTCGTTCTGTCGCCCGCTCCGCGGGCTCGAAAACGTTCATCTCCGATCAGCCCGCGCCAGCGGGCGACAGGTGCGCCGGCCATCTCCGAGAGACGTTGTTCGTTCTGTCGCCCGCTGAAGCGGGCTCGATATTTTGAGAGGCGCTGCCACTGTCCCCCGGCTGAAGCCGGGGGCTATGATCTGTCGCCGCCTTCGGCGGCTGCGTCGGCTTCATCGATTCAGCGAGTTGGAGCCGATCTGCATTTCTCGTTTCGTTCTGTCGCCCGCTCCGCGGGCTTGAAAACGTGCATCTCCGATCAGCCCGCCAGCGGCCGGAAGATCGAGCGGTCATCTTTGAGGCGTCGAATCTTTGCGAGACCGTTCATCCTCGCTCAGCCCACGGCAGCGGGCGAAAGGACGCCGGCATCTTCGAGGCGTCGAACCCTGCAGGAACGCTCATTTGCGATCAGCCCGCGGCAGCGGGCGGAAGACCTTAGCCCCCGGCTTCAGCCGGGGGATAGTCGTGCTTTCTTTAAGAGATGTCGAGCCCGCGGCAGCGGGCGACAGGTGCGCCGGCCATCTCCGAGAAAACGCCGGTCCGGGAAGAGTGAAGGGCCTCGTTTTCACTGCGCCTCGGGACTTTGAGGTTCGGACTTGCTCCCGCTTTTCTTCGCCGAACCCTTCTTCGCGCTCTTCTTCGCGCTCTTCTTCGTGGCCTTCTTCGTGCTCTTTTTCGTCGCGCTCTTCTTTGCCGGCTTTTTCTTCGCCGATTTCCGGGCGGCTTTCTTCGTCCCGCTCTTTTTAGCGCCGCTCTTCTTCCCCCCGGTTTTCCTCGGCGAGCCCTTGGCCGTCTTCGCCGGTTTGATCTCGCCGGTCAGCGCCGGCGGGGTTGCCGTCGACTTCATTTTGAAGAGATTCTCGTAGTAGTCGGTGGCGAACTTCGCGGTCGACCGTACCGCGGCGAAATTGATCACACCTCCGGCGACCCCGCCGATGATCGGTCCGATCGCGGTCGGCGCTTTTCGCGCGAAGTACCTGCCGGCCACCTTCTTCATCAGACCCTCGGAGGCGCGCTTCTCCAGGCCTTTCTGAATGAGCATACGCGCGCCGCGACGGCCGACCGACGCTCCTGTGGAGATCGCGAGTGTCCCGAGGACCTCTTTGAAGCGGTCCTCGAGGTGTGGCTCCTGTTCGTAGAGAAATGCGATGGAAAGAATCAACCTGCTTTGCTGGCGCACGAGGTTGAAGATGTCGGGACCCATCGCCAGAAGTCCGATGGCTCCTCCCGGCGCTCCCGCGGTGATGCCACCGACCGCGCTCTTGATGGCCGCCCGTCTCGTGAGGACCTTCGCAATCTCCCGCCGGCTGGCCTTCGGCATCTTCTCCTTGAGGGCTTCGACTTCCAGCTTGATCGCGTCTTGGTCGAGCTCCCTGAAAAGGAGCTCGAGCATCGTGTAAAAACCGTCATTCAGCTTGTTCGCGGTCGATTTTTTCAACGGAATCCTCCATTGCCTGGTTCAGTGCCGGCTTGATCGCTTCCTCGGTCTCGGTCCAATGCCGAATCCATTCCGGGAGGCGTTCGGACTCGACGACGATCCCCATCTCTTCGAAGAGCCGTACCGGAGGAACCGTCTGCCGCCGCTCGAGAAAGACCGCCTTCAGAAGGATCGTTGCCGCCGCCCGGCCATCGACCTCGAACCAGTGGACGATGTAGAGCCACTTCGCATCCCAGCCGACGATTCTCGTCCTCAGAGTGAACCGCTGGAAGAGGTCGATCGAGAACCTGAAACGAGCCATCGAGGTCGCGACGACCGGAAACCACCGGTTCTTCATCATGACCGAGGAAAACCCGTTTCCCATCGCCAGATCCAGCCGCCCCAGATCGGAGATGCTGAGATAGCGGCCGTTGTTGAGGTGAAAGTAGAGGTCGGCGTCGGTCGGCAGGACGCGCAGCCGGATGACGGAATCCTCGAAAAGCCCCCGGCGATTCTTTCGACGCAGGCCTCGTATCACCCCGAGAATGATTCTGAAGATGAGCACCATCAGTCGCCGACCTCGATCTTCATCCCCTTGAGATACCGTCCCTCGGGAAAGGTCAGCGGCACGGAGTGATCCGGCGATTCCTCGAGTCGCATCAGGATTCGAGTCTCCCGTCCGGCGTCGATCGCGGCGTCGGCGACGACCTTCTGAAAGAGCTCGAACGCGATGGCACCCGAACAGGAGAACGTGAAGAGAAGACCGCCCGGTGCGAGAAGCTGGAACGCGAGGATGTTGATGTCCTTGTAGCCCCGGCATGCGCGATCGACCTGAGCTCTCGCCTCCGCGAACTTCGGCGGATCGAGAATGACGCAATCGAATTTGCGTCCCTCGCTCCGCCAGCCCCGTAACCGTGAGAAGACATCTGCTTCGTGGTTCTCGAAATCGGCCGTCACGCCGTTCAACGCGGCATTTCTCGAAGCGAGCTCGAGCGCCGGCGCCGATGTGTCGACATTGACGATCTCCGAGGCACCGCCGATCGCCGCGGCGATGCCGAATGCGCCCGTGTAGGAGAAGCAGTTGAGTACGGACTTCCCCGCGGCGGACTGGCGGACCAGAGCGCGGTTTGCTCGCTGGTCGAGGTAAAAGCCGGTCTTGTGCCCCTCCCGGATGTCGACCAGGTAACGACAGCCCTCTTCGCTGATCTCGATCAGAGGCTCCGGCTCGCGGCCCGCGATGAGTCCCCGTCTCGGCTCGAGCCCTTCTTTTTCCCGGATCGTGGCATCCGAGCGTTCCCAGACGGTCGAGATCTCCGCGCGACCCATCAGCAACGCGGTGATGACGTCCCGATGGTGATCTGCGCCCGCGGAGAGAAATTGGCAGACCGCGACGTCGCGATAGAGGTCGACGATGAGGCCTGGAAGGCCGTCGGATTCCGCGTGAACGATCCTGCAGCCTCCTTCGGGTTGAAGCAGCCCGAGCCGGCGGCGCAGAGCGAATGCACTTTCGATACGGCGCTCGAAGAAAGACCGGTCGACCGCCTGATCCGGATCAGGCGACCAGATCCGGACCCGGATCGATGACTCGGATGACCAGGCGCCGATGGCCAGAGGCCGGTCGTTGCTGTCGCGAAGCTCGACGTTTTCCCCTCTGCCGGGGTTCCCCGACACGCTCGAGACCGCGCCCGAAAAAATCCAGGGATGACGCCGGATCACCGACTTTTCGCGGCCGGGCCGGAGCGTGACGACCGGAATGTCAGGACGCCGTGACGAGGTCACCCGACCCTCCCCGGGTTTTGACAATCGCTGAACCGACGAGGTAGAGGGCGAGGAGAATCAGGGCGAGCGACGACAGGCCATTGAGCAGCTCGACGCCGCCTCCACCGGGACCGGTGAGATATCCGATCGTCATCTTCGCCAGAGCCCACATGGTGATCACGAGAACGAAGAGCATCGGATAGAGGGTGAAGGCGATCCGCTTACGCGACTGGTGAAGCCAGTATGTGATCGTCAGGAGCGTCATAGCTGCGAGCAGCTGGTTCGAGGCTCCGAAGAGCGTCCAGAAATTGATCCAGCTTCCGGGTGCGGCAAACGAGACGAAGTACACCGGGAGGGCGATCGTCAGCAGTGTGCCCGCAACGGCCCCGGCCCGCGTCGTCGAGCGGAAAAGCTCCTGAACGATGTAGCGCCCCAGGCGCGTGCATACATCGAGCGTGTCGAATACGAACGTCGAGAACGCCATTGCGCCGAAGGTGATGGCGAAGTTGAGGTGCTCTTCGCCGATGATCAGAGTCAGGAAGCGGCCGATGCCGTTGCCGTAGACGGTTCCCGGCTTGAGTCCTTCGAGATCCGGCTGCGCGACGATCATGACGGTCACCAAAGCGATGAGGGCGACGAAACCCTCGGCGAGCATGGCCCCGTACCCGACCGGTCGGATATGGCTCTCACGGTCGATCTGTTTCGAGCTCGTACCGGAGCAGACCAGTCCGTGGAAGCCGGAGCATGCTCCGCAGGCGATCGTGACGAAGAGAAACGGGAAGAGTGTCCCGGTCATACCGCCGACGTCCCACGACTTGAACATCGGCTGCTCGATCTCGTAGCCGCCGAACAGCACGCCGATGACGCCGAGACCGAGTGCAAAATAGAGAACGAATCCACCGAGGTAGCCTCGCGGCTGGAGCAGAGCCCAGACGGGGACGAGGGAGGCGACACAGCAGTAAACGAGAATCAGAAGCGCCCAGCTCTTCGCGTCCATCACCAGAAGCGTCGAGATCCTGGTTCCGAGGAACACTAGGAAGAACGTCGCCGGTACGAAGATCACGGTCAGTAGCCAGAGGGGAGGGTCGAGAAACTTCTGGATGAAGCCCATGACGACGGCGAGGAGCAGGTAGAGAATCGACGCCGCGGCGACCGCCCCTCCCGGATTGAACTCGACGTCGGCGCCGGCGAGACTCTCGGTCACTCCGGTGAAGCTCCCGGCCGTGATGTCGGCGAATGCGACGATCACATAGACGAGAGCGATCCAGATGAACGCCATCATCGCCATCCCTGCTCGCGACCCGAGATGTTCGCGGACCATGTCGGCGATCGACCTTGCTCCGTGACGAACGCTGCCGACCAGAGCTGCGAAATCGTGAACCGCCCCGATCAGCACGACCCCGAGGGAGATCCAGAGGAGGCACGGAAGCCAGCCGAACGCCTGGCAGGCGATGATGGGGCCAGCGATCGGACCCGCCGCGGCGATCGCCGAGAAATGCTGACCGAACAGGTAGAAACGACGCGTCGGGACGAAGTCGACCCCGTCGTCGACGAGATGAGCCGGCGTCTCGCGCGTGTCGTCGAGCGCGAACTGGCGGGCGACCCATCTCCCGTAGACCGAGTAACCGAGGACAAGGAATGCAATGAACCCGATGGCGATCGCCGTCAGCATGCGGCGCTAAGATTAACGGGAGACGGAAGAAGAGTGAAGAGTGAAGAGTGAAGAGTGAAAAAAAGGCGAGACACAGTCACCTCCCACCGGGAGGGCGAGGCTCCTGCCGAGCCGCGATCCTCGAAACCGAACCTGAAACCCGCAATCATCACGGGCGGGGGGAGTTGCTCGATAGTAAGCCCTCGTCATCCTGAGACCAGCGAAGCACGGGCGAAGGATGCGGGCGGGGCTCGGGGTTTTCAGCAACAGTCTGTGAAAAATGAAGAGCGAAGGGGTCGTGTGGGAGGGGATGCCGTGTGGGAGGGGATGCCGGGTCCGACCGGTCCGACGTGCCTGACGTCTCTCTTCCTCTTGTTCTATACTCAGCCGACTCCAGGGGAGGGGCGACTCTGACAGATGGTTTTATTCAATCACGCTACCCGCGAGATGACCGCGAAGATCGTGTATTACGGTCCCGGTCTGTGTGGCAAAACGACCAATCTGATGGTCATTTTCGACAAGCTCGACGAGAAAAATCGGGGCAAGATGCTCTCGCTGGCCACCAAGACCGACCGGACCCTGTTTTTCGATCTGCTGCCCGTCGAGATCGGTAAGGTCGGGGCTTTTAATCTCAAAATCCAGCTTTATACGGTCCCGGGACAGGTCTTCTACAACGAAACGCGAAAGCTGGTGCTGAAGGGAGCGGATGCGATCGTTTTCGTCGCCGACTCGCAGGCCTCGATGGCGGAGTCGAACAAGGAGAGCTTCGCCAACCTCCTGGAAAACATGAAGGAGAACCAGATCGACTTCTCCCAGACTCCGATTCTGATCCAGTACAACAAGCGCGACATTCCCGGCGTCCCGCCGATCCCGAAGCTGCAGGAAACGCTCGGGTTCGAAGCGCTCCCCTGGGTGGAAGCCTCGGCGCTGGAGGGGACGGGCGTGATGGAGACATTCAAGGCGATCTCCAAGCTGACCGCTCGACACCTGGTCAACAAGGTCAAGGGGAAGGAGTCCAACGCCAAGACCCTCGGCCGAATCGAAGATGCGGAAGTGAAGAAGGGAAAGACGACGCCGGCTGCGGCGCCGGTTGCCACGGCCGGAGCTGCGCCCGAAACGGCCGCCGAGCCGGAAATTGAGGAGGCGCCGGAAGAGGGAGTCTCGATCGAGAGTCCCTTCGGCGATTCGATGACCCCTCCACCCGACGTCGCACCATTCGACGAGTCCGCCGTCGAGAAGGATTACGAGAACGTCGAGGAGGTCTCGCTCGATCAGCTCCTGGCCGAGCGGGAAAGACCGAAGACGCTCTCCGGGGTCGCAGTCCCCGCGGACGACGACGAGATCGAGGAAGTCGAGGAACTGACGGAAGTTCATCTCGAGCCGATGGATGACTCCTCCGGTCTGGCCGAAGAAATCAAGTCACTGAAGGCGGAGAATCAAAGATTGAAAAAAGGACTCAGAGCCGCAATCGCACAACTGGAGAAACTCGCAAAATGAACCGCACAGCCTGTCTGCTCGCCCTCCTGACTGCACTCTCTTTCGGCTGCGGCGGCGAGAAGGACGTCGCCGAAAGCCTCGATGACAAGAGCTTCCGGGACGTTCTCTCGGAAGCGGAGGAAGACGTTTACACCCCTCCCGAGGATGGAAAACTGACCCGGCAGCAGATCGAGATGTATCTCGAAGTTCGGGAGCATGAGAGGGCGATCGCGGAAGCAGCGAGAAAGAAGCTCTCGGAGACGGCGGAGAACATGAAGGAGCGGAAGGGCTCGTTCGGGGAGCTGATGGAGGGGATGAAGGGCTTCGGTGCCGTCGCCGACTTCGTCACCGCGGACATCCGCGCCGCACAGGACCTCGGTTTCAATACCGCCGAGTACCGGTGGGTCAAGGATGCGATTCACGAAAGCCTCTCGGCGGAAATTGCCAATCGAGCTCGCGTACAGTTCAGAAACCAGCTTGCAACGCAGAGAGCCGAGATGGAAAAGCGGCTGGCGGAAACCGACAGCGAGGCGGAGAAAAAGATGTACGAAGGCTTTCTCGCGCAGCTCGACGAGGCGGCCGTCGAGGATGACGAGCCGGAGAGTGAGGCGACCCGGTACAACCGGGCGCTGCTCTCGGAGTACGAGGATACGATCGAGACGCTGCGGCGGGAGCTCGAGCGATGGGGTGGGGAAGGCTCCGCCGACGACCTCGACGAGTCGCTTGCTTCCGAAAATTGAGCCGGTTCGAGCACGAGCTGGTCTGCTCGAGCTGCCAGTGGAGGTCCCCCCCGGATCGACTCTACGGCGTTTGCCCGGCTTGTAACGATGCCCCCATCCTCGTCGACTGGCATCTTCCCTCCGACCTCGCTCTGGCAGACGAGATCGACCAGAGGCGCCCGGCCGGCATATGGCGGTTCGGCGAGGTGCTTCCCTTTGAGGCCGACGGCATCACCCTCGGGGAAGGAGGGACGCCACTCGTTCCCACGCCCCGGCTCGGAGCCGAGCTCGGGCTGGATCACCTCTGGTTCAAGGACGAGTCGCGAAATCCGACCCGGTCGTTCAAATCGAGGGGAATGGCCGCCGCCGTGACCGCGGCGCGAGCACTCGGCGCGAAGGCGCTCACGATTCCGACCGCCGGCAACGCCGGCTGCGCGCTGGCTGCGTACGGCCGGAAAGCCGGCCTTCCCGTGTTCGTCGCGATGCCTCGCGACACCCCCACCTCGATTGAGCAAGAGTGCCGCGAGTACGGAGCGATCGTCGAACGGGTCGAGGGGGTCATCACCGATGCCGCGATCCGTTCCCGGCAGTGGGCCGAAGAAAATGGGGGATTCGATCTCTCCACTCTGAGGGAGCCCTACCGGGTCGAGGGGAAAAAAACGATGGGTTACGAGCTCTTCTTCGACCTCGGGCGACAGCTCCCCGATCTGATTCTCTATCCCACCGGTGGGGGGACCGGGCTGATCGGCATGTGGAAGGCCTTCGGCGAGATGGAACGGCTCGGGTGGCTTGGACGGCATCGCCCCAGGATGATCGCCGTGCAGGCGGCGGGGTGCGCTCCGGTCGTCGAGGCGTTTCACAGCGGTGCGGCGAGGATGACCCCCTGGGAGAAGCCACAAACCGAGGCCTGGGGCCTGCGCGTCCCGCGCGCCTTCGGAGACCGGCTGATGCTTCTGGCTCTGAGAGAGTCCGGCGGTGACGCCGTCGCCGTCCCGGAGGAGAGTATCGAGCCCGCCGCCGCGCGAATCCGGGAGCGGGAA
Source organism: Acidobacteriota bacterium (assembly GCA_019347945.1). NCBI lineage: Bacteria > Pseudomonadati > Acidobacteriota > Acidobacteriota bacterium. The sequence continues at coordinate 12,381 of JAHWKK010000013.1, forward strand.
AAGATCGATGCCGGCCCGGAAACGGGGGCCGCGCTCGCAGCTCTGGAACAGCTCGTCGCGAAGGGAGTGGTCGAACGTTCGGAGAAGGTCGTCGTCTTCAATACCGGAGGAGACAAATACCGCGCGTGACTGTCTGGTATCTGGACGGATTGTGAAATTCAGACAGAGGGGTATAATCCTAAACATCTGATGTAAACTTAGTTAAGCTGTTTTCGAGTCGGCGGCGAACGTGAAGTATCGGGGTGGTCATGAGAGCCACCACACGCCGAACCAACTTCCTTCTTCTCTTTGTTCTTCTTGCCGTCAGTGCGGGAGTCCCCGCGATGGCCGGCAGCCGGGACAGCAACTCGATCGGTGTCACCGCCCGGGTGATGCCGTATTTCGAGTCGGAGTCGATCGACAGTGTCGAGACGCTCCTGATCACGGAAGAGGACGTCGCGCGAGGATTCATCGAGGTCCGGACGGCCAGCACCGTGAAGGTTCGAACCAATGCCCGGCACGCACTGGTTTTCCGGATTGGCGACGCGCGGTTCTCTGAGGTGCGGATCGGCGGACTCGAGCGGGAAGTGGTCGTGAGTCGGGCGGGAGGCTTCGCGCCTCAGCCGCTGAGGCTCGGATCGACGACTTACGAGCTGGACTATCGGATCGCGCTGAACGACCTGGTCGCTCCCGGAACGTATGAAATTCCGGTGTCGGTTCAGGCCCGCAGCCTCGGACAGTAAGCGGGTTGCCGATGGCCGGTTGCCAGTTGCCGGCAGAGGGCGGTCGCGCATCTCTCAGTCATCAAGCCCGCACCGCGGGCGACAGGTCTTAGCCCCCGGCTTCAGCCGGGGGACAGAGAGCGGCTTCTGTTCCGAGCCCGCTTCAGCGGACGACAGAATCAAGCTCCCCCATGCGTAATCGTTGCAGGCTCCCTAAAACAAACGCAGTCGGGGAAGCCGCCGAAGGCGGCGACAGGTCTTAGCCCCCGGCTTCAGCCGGGGGACAGATCAGCGGCTTCCCTGTTCCGAGCCCGCTTCAGCGGGCGACAGAATCAAGACACATCGAACGGATCGTTGCAGCTCGCTCGAACCAACGTTGTTGGCGGCAGATGTCAGCTTCGGGGTTGTCGGTCGCTCTGCCGCCCGCCTGAGGCGGGCTCGATGTCCTTTTGGGGAGCAACCTCTATCCCCGGCTGAAGCCGGGGATAGGATCTGTCGCCCGCTGGCGCGGGCTGAGCGGAGGTCAAGATCTCGCGAGCTTCAGGGTCCCGAACCGGTTGTCGAGCTCTGTCGCGCGTCTGAGGCTGGCTGGCGAGGAGAGGGCTTCAGCCGGGGGACAGATGAGCGGCTTCCCTGTTCCGAGCTCGCTTCAACTGGCAACTGGCAACCGGCAACTGGCAACCCCCACTTCCGACGCTTCACCTCGCAATGGTTACCTTGTAGAATCCCCCCGACACACCCAGATGGCGCTCGAGTGAAGGGGGGTAGGCATGCGGTTCAGGTTGATGTCGTTGGTACTGGCACTGGTGGTGGGAGGTACTGCACTCGCACAGCAGACCGGACGCATCGAGGGGACGATCACCAGGGACGACGGAAGTGGGCTCCCGGGTGTGATCGTGGTGGTCGACGGTACGAACGCGGCCACTCTGACCGATTCGAACGGGAGGTTCTCTCTCACGGCGCCGGTCGGGACCCATACGGTGCTTCTCACGGGCGGCCAGAACGTCGAGGTCGTCGAGGGCGTCACGGTGAGGGAGGGACAGACAGTCCGGATCGATCGGGAGGTCGTATGGGATCTGTCGTTCGCGGAGACGATCACGGTCTACTCCGCTTCGCGTGAGCCGGTGCGAATCGTCGAGGCGCCGGCGGCCGTGACAGTCGTGGCGCAGGAAGACATTCAGCTCGCGGCTCCCACAGGGCAGCTCCCGAGCCTGCTCGAGGACGCCCCGGGCGTGGATTACGCGCAAAGCGGCCTCTACGACATCAACTTCAACGCGCGTGGCTTCAACAGCTCGCTCAACAGACGAATCCTCACACTGATCGACGGCCGCGATCCCTCTGTGCCGTTCCTCGGTGCCCAGGAATGGGCAGCGGTCTCCTTTCCAATCGATCTGATGGCCTCGGTCGAATTCGTCAGAGGTCCCGGATCGGCGCTTTACGGCGCAAATGCCTACAACGGCGTGCTCAACATGGTAACGGCCCGTCCCGGAGACAACCCGGGAGGAAAGTTCACGCTCACGGGCGGCGACCTCAGCACGGTTCGAGCCGACCTCCATCACGCGGGTTCGTTTACGGACTCGACCCATTATCGAATCGTCGGCGGCTACATGCAGAGTGATGACTTCACCCGTTCGCGGAACGTCTCGGTCGAGTACGCTCAGTGTCCGCCTGGAACGCCCACCGGAACTCCGAACTGTCTCCCGAGAGAGGCCGTGCCGCTGGTGCTCACCGAGAACGAGATCATGTTCACGGGGCTTCGGCTCGACCAGGACTTCAGCGGAAACCTTCTGACGCTCGAGGGAGGGTATGCCTCGCTCGAAGGGCCCACGTTCCAGACTGGTATCGGCCGCGTCCAGACGACCGACGTCGCCCGACCCTGGGTTCGCGGTAATTTTTCGACTGACAACATGAACGCGCTGGTCTACTGGGATGGCCGAAACGCGGACAACCAGGTGGCACTCGCATCGAATGCACGACTGTACGAGGATTCGTCGAACCTTCATGGAGAGCTTCAGGGCAACGTTGGTCTGTTCGACGGGCGCGCCCGGCTGATCGGCGGTGTCTCCTACACACAGGAGGAAGTCGATACCGCGAATCCACAGGGATTCCACACGCTGATGGCCGAGGCGAAGGACGAAGACATGCAGGCAGTCTTCGCACAGATGAATCTCGACGTTACCGACAGCCTCAGGCTCGTCGTGGCCGGGCGGTACGACGACAGCTCTCTTCACGATTCGCAGTTCTCACCGAAAGCGTCTCTGGTCTACTCTGTCACTCCCGATCACGCCGTCCGTCTCACATACAACGAAGCGTTCCAGGTGCCGAACTACTCGGAGTTCTTCCTTCGAGCTCCCGCCGCGGCGCCGATCAATCTTTCTGCGCTCGAGGCTGCCTTCGGACTTCCCGCCAACACGCTCGGATTCGCGTCGATCCCGATCCTCGCTCTCGGCAACGACGACCTGATCGTCGAAGAGATCACGAGCTACGAGGCGGGATATGCGGGGATTTTCGGCAGCAAACTCTTTCTCACGCTCGACTACTACCAGAATCGTCAGGACAACTTCGTCACGGATCTTCTCCCCGGAGTGAACCCGGACTTCGCACCATACGCGCCGCCCGGCTTCCTGCCGCCGGCGCTGCAGGCGGCCCTGCTCGGCGCTCTTCAGGCGAATCTCCCGGCGAGAGTCTTCGCGGGCTTCACCAATCTCCCGGACGGTTCGCCCGCCGTCGTGTTCTCTTACACGAACGCCGGCAAAGTCGAGACCGAGGGATTCGAAGTTGCAGCGAATTTCTATCTGACCAATCAGTGGGTTCTCGATGCGAACTTTTCCTGGTTCGACTATGAAGTCGTCGAGGCGGCGCCCGATCTGCTCTTCCCGAATGCGGCGGAGAGAAAGATCAACGTCGGGCTTTCCTACCGCGGGATCCGATGGGACGGATCGCTTTCCTATCGATGGGTCGGTGGTAATCCGGGTGACGTCGGAGCGTTGGGGAGCGTTTTCGACACATCGGACGACGCTTTCATCTGGGCAACCGGCGTTTTCATTGGCGTGGTTCCCTCTTTCGACGTCATTTCTCTGGCCGGCAGCTACCACGTGAACGATGCGTTCACGATTGGCGCAAACATTCACAATCTCGCCGACAGCGACCATTACGAGTCGTTCGGCGGTGACCGGCTCGGACGCCGCGCGCTCGGCTACGCCTCGTACCGCTGGTGATCGACCCCGGCCGCCTTCGCTTCGGCGAGGGCGGTCAGCGTGGCTTCGAATGGGCAAGGGAAAACGACGCAAAAGAGACGAATCGGATCGCCCGTCTCTCTTTTTCATGATCGCACTCGCTCTCGGAATCCTTTTCCTGGTTCTTATCTACATCTTCGCTTCGCTGGGAAACCCGACGCCGTAGGCCGATAGAGACACTCGCCGGGTCATGGATCGTGGAAACATGCGAAGTCCCCTCCATGTTCTGTATCAGTGATCGAGGTCTCGCCTGACATCGAATGAACGGTGTCCGGCGAGCTCGGAACTGGAGGCTTTGATGGCCCGATCGATCGTTTTGCCCGTTGTGATTCTGCTCATGGTCGTCGCCAGCGCCGCGCCTGCGAATGAGAAAGCCGGGACGCGTGAGGAAGCGATTGCGATCGTCGAGAAGGGTGCCGCCCTTCTGCGCGATGCCGGACCGGCGCGACTGATCGAGGCGGTCAACGCCGGCGAGGATGGCTTTCGCGACCGTGATCTCTACCTCTTCGTCCTCGGTCCCGACCAGAAGATCGTTGCCCACGCGTTCGACAAGGGGAGGATCGGTTTGGCCGCCAGCGAACTGTATGACGGCGATGGTCAGCCCTATGGAAAGCTGTTTCTCAAGCTGGCGAACGAGAAGGGACAGTGGGTCGATTATCGAATCCACAATCCGATGAGCGGCAGAGTGGCGAAGAAGTCCACCTTCGTCAAGAGAGTGGGGGACTACATCCTGGGCTGCGGCTATTACGAATAGACCTCGATATTGCCTCTGAGATCCTCGATTCCGATCGATCCGGATTTCAGCGGACCGAGAAGCGCGATTGCGACTTTTTCAGGGTCGACGATCTTGCGGGCGACGGCGCGCACGTCGTCCATCTCGACGGCGTTGATCCGATCGATGATCTCCTCGGGCGTGTACTGGCGATGGAAATAGTGTTCCTGCCGGAGAATCGCGGACATGCGGCTCACGGTCGATTCGAGTGAGAGAAGAATCGACCCTTTGACGTAGCGCTTGGCAGCAGCCAGCTCCGCTTCGGACACACCGTCATTGCGAACCGAACGGAGCTCCGCCATGGTCAGCTCGATCACGCGGCGAACGTTCTCGGTCGAGCAGGCCGCGTAAATCGCTTCGAAGCCGCTCTCGGCGTGGGCGGTGTGGTAAGACGAGATCGTGTAGACGAGCCCCTCCCTCTCCCGGACATTCTGGAAGAGCCGGGACGACATCCCCCCACCGAGGATCGTCGAGAAGAGCGCCGCCGCGTAGCGCTCATCGTCGGTCTGGCGGTAACCAGGCATGCCGATGACGAGGTGCACCTGCTCGAGATCCGGCTTTTCGACAATGCGAACGAACTGTCGGGTCTCCGGATTCACCTGCGGAGCGAGATGACCAGCAGGCTCGGCCGCAGACAGCATCGAGAGCCGCTCGAGCAGGTACTCGGGCTGGATGTTGCCCGAGGCGCAGAAGATCGTGTTCGCCGGCGTGAACGAGCGGCGGAAGTGGCCTTCGATCGCTTCGCGCGTGAGCGTCCGAACCAGTTCCGGCGGACCGAGTATCGGCCGCCCGAGACCGTGAGCCGGCCAGAAGTCCTCCGCGAAGATCTCGTGAATCAGATCGTCCGGAGTGTCTTCCACCATCCGGATCTCCTCGAGAATCACGCTTCGCTCCATCCGCAGATCCTCGTCGGTGAAGGAGGGATTGCGGACCAGATCGGTCAGCAGCTCCAGCGCCTCCGGTGTCTGCTCATCCAGGACGTGAGCATGAAAGGTGGTGTACTCCTTTCCGGTGTAGGCGTCGACTTCGCCGCCGAGCTCGTCGATCTCCCGGGCGATCTGCTGGAGGGATCGGCTGGGCGTTCCCTTGAAGAGGAGGTGTTCGAGAAAGTGCGTCGCGCCGTACAGCCCCTCCGGCTCGTTCACCGATCCGAGGCGGAACGAGTAACCGAGCGCGACCGATCGGACGAAGGGCAGCGGCTCGAGAATGACGGTCAGGCCCGAGGGGAGAACGTGACGTTGTAGCGTGTCCGCGGCGAGAGCGAGGGCCATGAGAGCGTAAGTTTACTGCAGGGATCAGGGATCAGGGATCAGGGGTGTAGGGGTGTACTCTCGGCAAGAACGCTCGTCTCCTGAGCTCGTATAAATGGCGCTGCTCGCCGGTGAGGCGGAAATGACACCCGGATCCCGGAAAGGTCCGCATCCGCATACTCAAACCGACGTCATCCCGAGCGGGGGGTCGAGCGGGCAAGCGAGGGACCTCGCAGGTTGGTACGACCTCAAGCGAAGCGCCTCGTGACTCGGCGCTCCACGTGGCACGATTGAAAACAACTTTATACATCCTCTGCCTACGGATTCGGATTCGGGTTGGGTTGAGGATTCTGACCCTGCGGCAGATTCCGTGCGGCGATCGTCTCGGTCGTGATCAGCCAGTCTTCGTAGCTGCTCGCTCCGTCGTATTCGACAATGCTTTCGCCGCTCTGAGGGGGGCGGACGCCGACGAATGGTCCGGTGTGCTCCGACGAACCGGAAAGTCCGGGATTGGTGGTCTCGAGCGGCTGGCCTGGCTGCCCTTCATCAGGCTGAGGGGCTCCTCCTGGCTGGGTACCGGGCGGGACGAGAATCCAGTCCTCCTCTCCCGACAGCGGATTTGGCCAGCGCTGTCTGAGGACTCGCGGATTGTTGAATTCCTCGAGCTGATCGAGCGAAGTCGGAAGCCCGCCGTTTCTCTTGTTGAATTCGCTGATCGCGGCAGCGTACTGCTCCATCACGAAAATCGTCTGGTACTCCCTTTCCCGCTGCATGATCAGCGACCACTGCTGCGGGACGGTGTACGCGACGAAGACCATCAGAATCGACAGGATCACGAGAACCGCCGCGAGCGTGAAGCCACGTTCTCCGTCGCGGGGTCTGGGTGCGCCGAGGCTCACAGATCTCCGTATGGAATCGAGTCGGGCGGCAGCGTCTCTCCCTCGGCGCCGCTTCGAACGTCGACGACTCCTGGCCCGGCCGAGGCGAATGGATCGGAGAAGTCGTCGCTGAAAGGATCGGAGGAATCGAACGACGGCTCGTCGAAAACCTCGACCCAGGTCGTGTTCGACTCCGTGATCGGATCGGACGGAATGCGCTGCAGATAATCGGGTGCGAGATCCTGGATCGATCCAGGATAGCGCTGTTTGTCGGCGTAATAATCGTTGATCGCCTTCCGGATGTCTTTGAGGTTCGCCTGCAGCACGACTTCGCGCGCGCGACGCTGGTGGTTCTTGACGCTGACCATCGCCATGCCCGCGAGGAGGCCGATGATCGATACGACGATCAGAAGCTCGATCAGAGTGAATCCGCGCTGTCCCGATTTTCGATGCTGGATCAATTCAGTCACCATTCACTGTATTTGGTACGGCCGTCGAGTGCGGTGCGCTCCGAGGTCGAGTGGACGTCGAAGACGTTGTTGCCGTCGGTGAAATTGGAATCGCGTTCATCGGTAGTCGATCGGGTCGTCCACTCCGCCTTGCCGGTCATCGGGTCGATGAGATCTCTCTCGCGGAGGAGTTTGACCGAGGTTCCGTCCTTGAGCTCGATCGGCTCGACGAGGACTTCCAGCTCTTTCGGCCAGCCGTCTGCGCCGTGGACCTCGATCTCGTTGATCATCTGATTCACACGCAGCTCATGGTAGCGATCGATTGCCCTCGTGATCGTCCGCAGCCGGTCCCGCAGCTCGACTTCCTTCTGGCGCTGGAGCGTGAACTTGGCGACGGGAAGCGCAAGCGACGCGAGGACCCCGATGATCGCCACGACGGTGATCATCTCGGCAATCGTGAATCCTTCCTCGCCGTGCGTCCGCTTCCGCATCATCGGTAGTTCACCTCGATCGCTGCTCCGCTGACGACGGCCGGAACGATCTCGTCCTGCTGATTTCTGAGCTCGAGCGCGGGTACCTCCAGCCAGCTCGAGCCGGCGAGAACGGCCCGGAAGTTCACCGCTGCAACCTCGCCGCCGGGAGCGAAAGCCAGCGGGCTTCCATCCGCCGAGCGGATCGTGATGATTCCCTGGTCCGACTCGATGTTCACCAGCGGAGGCGTCGCAGGATCGTGAAGAAACGCTCGTCCGAAGCTCACCGACGTGATGTCGATGGTCGACGGGTCGTACTGCAGACGCAGCTCTGATGTCGTGAGCCCGTCGAGATCAAGCCCTACGATCAGCCATGAACCCTCCTGACCGGCGCCAAAGGAGGCGCTGGCGGGCTGGATCGCGACCCGAGGGGTGCGATTCGCAACAATTGACGAGGACGGCGAGTCGCGCGGTTCGGACTCTTCGGAGATCTGCTGCGGCAGCGTCGCGGCGGCCGAAGCCTCCACTGGTTCCGGCTCGGATGCGTCGGGGACGTAGTTGGCGGCGACGATCCCGGACGCCGAAGCAGTTGTCGTGACTGACGTCACTGGCGCCCCTCGATCCGTGCCGAGCTCGGAGCTGTCCGGGACTGGCGGATACGGTTCGGTCGGCGGAGTCGGGGGAGGGACCGAAGGCCCTTCCTCCGGAACACGCGGAGCGGGGGGAGGCGCGACTTCCATTCCCGGAACCGGCTGCTGCTCGAACTGCCTTCGTGTCGGGGGGTCGAACGGATCACCACTGGTCATCGACTCCATGCGAGGTGTCGTCCCCCGGAAGGTGAGGTTCGTCTGCGTACCGACCCACATCGGCGCCAGATCCTCTTCGGTGATGTCGGGAATCCGAATGATGTGAGGGGTCATCGTCAGGACGAGATCGGTCGCCTGGCTTCTCGCGCTGCTGTTCGAGAAGAGCCGTCCGATGAGTGGCAAATCGGACAGGAAGGGGATGTCCTGATCGCTGTCGGCCTCGTCGCGGCGGATGAGGCCGGCGAGGAAGTTGGTCTCCCCGTCCTTGAGCCGGATCGTCGACTCGATCGAGCGCGTTCCGAAGGTCGGCTGATCGCCGGTGCCCTGCTCCGCGATGTTCGAGACCTCGACCGAGAGCTTCAGCGTGATCTCGCGGTTATGGTGAACGCGGGGCTCGATCGTGATTTTGATTCCGACGTCGCGGTACTGAAAGGAGGTCGGGGGGGCGAAGACCTGACCCGTGCCGGGCTGCTGAGCGATCGCGTTGTACGTCGTGACTGCGATCGGAACCTGCTGCCCGATGAGCAATGTCGCCGACTGGCCCTCGCTGATCCGAAGCTGAGGCTTTGCGAGAAGGGTGGCCTGACCGGAGGTCTTCATCAGGTTGTAGGTAACGGTGGGAACGGTGAGTGACCAGTTCCCGGAAGTGAGATCCCGAAAGCCACCGAGGGGAAGCGCAGTGATCGCCGTTCCCGCCTCGTTCGAAAGACCGGCGCTGATCGAGTCTGCGCTGAGATCGAGTCCGATCTCCCGCAGCTTGCTGGCGTCGATCTGAAGCAGTTCGACCTGTACGACCACCTCGGCCTGCGCCTTGTCATTCGCCTCGATGATCTTTTCTGCGATCAGAACCCGGTCCGCGGTATCCCGGATCGTGATGGCGTTCATCGCCTTCAGCGCGAACACGTGACGCGCTTCGAGCATCGTACGGACGATGTTCTGTACCTGTTCTGCGTCACCGTTCGAGAGGTAGAAGGTCCTGATGACCAGATCCTCGTACTCCCGTCTCGTATTCGCGTTATCCGGGATCACGAGGATCGTCTGCTCGTCGAGCACCTTGTAGAAGTGGGTCGACGCCTGCATGACCCGTTCGAGCGCTTCCTGAGCGGTGACGTCGCGAAGCTCGATCGAGATATTGTCGTCGGGGAGACGCTGATCGAACATGATGTTGATGCCGAAGGCGCTTCCGAGCGCCCGATAGATGTCCTTGACCGGTGTCTCGCGTGGAAAGGAGAGCGAGATCGGCTGGTTCGATGCCGGATTGAGAATCGGAGGCCGTGAGGTCTCGGTGACCCGCCGCTTCATCTCTTCGATGTCCTGGTACTGCCGGGTGCTCGCTTCCCTCACGGAAGCCATCGCCTTCGCGAGCTCGATCGCAGCGTACTGATTGGTCGGATCGAGCTCGACCGCGAGCCGGAGCTCCAGAACCGCCATGTCCGGATGGCCCGCGGATCGAAGCTGTTTCCCTTTTGCGAAGTGCTGCCGGGACGCTTCGAGGCGTGCGTGCTGCAGAGCGGCGCGGAACTTGACGTTGCCGGGATCGAGTCGCAGCGCCTCTTCATACGATTCGACGGCACGGTCCCAGTCGCCGGCGAGCTCGTACTCCTGCGCATTCTGCCATGCGCGAAACGTAGTGCATGAGAACGTCATCGCCGCGATCAGCGCGACGAGCAGAGCCCGGATCAGTCGTGATTGAAATGGCACAGTGGGTAAATCCTTTCCTTGCTCAACTTTGGGACGAGCGGGATCTGAATAGGTCACGGTCATTCGCCGATTTTCACTCTCGTCGTACGATCGGGAGCATATCCTTTGTAGCCGATGTCGACCGATTCGAGCCCTATCCTTCTCAGGATGAACTTCTCTCCGAAGGTCTGACCCTCGAGAACGTTCACGATCTCACCTCCGCGTGAAAAGACGGCAATCTGGTTGGGCTCGGTGCCGAATCTTCCGAGATACTTGAAGTCGAATTTCGGCAGCGGCGGGGGAGGTGGGATCTCCTTTTCCGTCTCACACGCCGTCCCGATCCCGTCCCGATCGATGTCCCTCTGGTCCGGATTGGGAAGGTCGGGGCAGTTGTCGACGGCGTCCGCGATCCCGTCCCCATCCCGGTCCGGCGGAGGAGGTGGGGGCTCGGGGGGCCGTTCGACGACCGGTTTCGGTGGGGGAGGGGCGGGGGGCCGGACGAAGTCGAAGAGGTTCCGGTCGCTGTGAAACGACGAAGGCTCCCGCGTGAGGCGATCGAGGTCGACGCGGCTCTGACCCGAGGCTGGGCTGGCCGCGACGAGCTCCCCGATGTCGTCCGTCCGCTCGATCCTCGGACGCTCGGCGATTTCCGGTTCCTGAAGCAGGCCCGTCGGGTTGGCGAACGCGTAGATCGCCACCAGCGCCAGGATGATGGCGACGAACAGGCTCCAGGTCTTCCAGTTCTTCCAGTCCATCAGGTTTCGCCCAGCTCCAGCGCATCGTCCGATTTGAAGAGCGTTCTGATCTGCAGGCTCAGGCCCAGCTCGTCATCGTCGGTCGAGGAATCGTTGAAGCTGATGCCGTCGATGATCACGAACTGAGGAGACAGTTCGATCAGGTTGATCAGTCGCCGGACTTCCTCGTAAGTGCCCGTCACCGCGAATGAGACCGTCATCGCCCTGGCTCCGAGGATGGCAGACTCGCGTTCGCCGACCTGGTCCCAGTTGTAGTTCCGCGTCGCCGGCTGAAGTCCGCTGCGCCGGGCGAGCTCCTGAAGCTCGATGATCATCGGTGCGAGCCTCTGCGGTTGCGTGGCCCAGTGTTCGTCGTAAACCATCTGGAGATCACGGACCGTGACGTCTCGCGAGGCGAGGAAATCGGCCGCGGCGTCTCTCCGCGCTTCTGCCTCGAGAAGCTCGGTACGGGAACGCTCGAGCTCTGCATTGAGGGTCTCGATTCGCTTCTCGTAGCGCACCCTGTAAGTGATGAAGAACGCCACGTTGAGGACGAGCAGGACGCCGAGCGAGATCAGCAACCATTTCCGTTCCTTCCAGATCACCGGGCCACCACCCCCGGCGGATCGGGCCGGTACGTCACGTTCAAGGTGAAGGCGACGCTGCCATCCTCCGACGTTCTCTCCGTCGTGGGGTACGGCTGAGCGAAATGCGCATCGGCGGTCATGTTTCGAATCATCTCGACGAACGCGTCCTGATCCTTCGCCACGCAGCGCATATTCAAGGAGATCGGTCCTTCCTCGCTGATCGACGGGAGCAGGGCCTGAACCCTGGCATCGGCGGGAACCACCCGCTCGAGGTGATCGAGAAGCTGGCTCCACGAGAAAGCTCGCTCACGGATTCGCGCGTTGACGTACTCGACACGCTCCTGGATCAGAGCCTCGTCCCGTCCCTCCTGAAGAGCTTCCAGCTCCTCGGCTTTCCGAATCGTTTCGGCGGTGCGCGCGGATATCTCGGCGATCTCGGCGCGGGTCTCTTCCGTTTCGACGAAGTACTCGATCGCGGCATCGACGTTATTCGCCAGCAGAGCCAGAATTAGAATGGCCGCGGCGGCGACGACCATCCAGAATCCCCGCGTCTCCTTCCACGGCTCGGAGGCCAGATTCAGATGGAGCGGTCTCACGCGGCGAAGACTCCCAGGGCGGACATGACCGTCGTAGGGGAACTGTCGAACTCCGAGGAACCTTCAATCCCCAGATCCGAAAGTGTGGGGCGCTCCGCGGCCGTACCGACCTCCCTCGAGATCAGTTCCACCAGCTCGTCGGTTGCGTCCTCCCCTGCAACCCACACCCGGGCGAAATCCGACACCCCACGCTGGGATCGAAGAAACGATGCGGAAAGACGGAGCTCGGTGGTGAGCGATTGCATGCCGTCGATCTTCTTTGACCTTAGAAAGAGCGGTTCGTCATCACGGAAGAGAATCATCGTCAGCTCGCCGGACTCCACGATCACCAGCAGGCGTGCGCCCTGCTCGTCTTCTCCCATGGCAATTGCGTTCCAGAGATTGAGCCCGATCGGCTCGACGAGGATCGGGGAGATTTCCGCGGCACGGATCGCGCTCTCGATCGCTTCGATCGACTTCTCGAGACCGAACAGAACCAGTACCTTGGTACGGCCGGAGCTTTTCGAGATCACCTGCCAGGCGAGGCGGACCTGCTCCTGGCGGTTCGGCATCGACTTCCGGAGCACCCAGCGAACCGCTTCTTCCTGTCGCGCGCGCGACTCGGGGAGGGAGTCGAGCTCCACGATCTGGGTCCGGAACCAGGAGTCGGGAAGAAGCACCGAGACTCGATCGAAGCGCCGGCGCGCCCGAAGTCGCTCGATCGCCGAGCGAAGCACCTCGGGATCGGTCAGCGCAGGCGTCCACGACTGGTCGAACGGACTCTCCGGAAATACGGTCTTCGAAAAACCGGAGACCGTGACGGATTGACGCGACTGGACGAACCGGATGTGCCGGACGTCGTCCCTGTTGATCACAAGGACATCTGGAGGAAAGGATCTCATCGTGTATTGAACGGTTCGTCGTCAGTCGACGAACGTGACCTTGTTGACCTCGCGCAGCGTCGTGACTCCTTCGAGCACCTTCTGGACGGCGGTCTCCCTGAGAAACACCATTCCTTCATCGGCCGCGGCTTTCTTGATCTCCGATGCCGGGCGCTTCTCCAGGATCAGTCCTCTGATCCGATCGGAGAGGTCGAGAAGCTCTGCGATCGCAAGCCGACCGTGATAACCGGTGCCGTTGCACTCGAGACATCCCCTCCCTTCGTAGAAGGTGTAGTCGGCGTATTCGCTCACGTTCAGAGCGGACTCCTCCAGCTCCTTCGGATGCGCCTTGACCGGTTCTCTGCAGTCGTCGCAGATTCGTCTGACGAGCCGCTGGGCGAGAACGCAGTTGAGCGCCGAGACGAAGTTGTAGAGCTCGACCTTCATGTTGAGAAAGCGTCCGAGGACGTCGACCACGTTGTTCGCGTGAACGGTGGTGAATACCAGGTGACCGGTGAGGGCGGACTGGACTGCGATCTGAGCCGTCTCCTCGTCACGAATCTCACCGACCATGATCTTGTCGGGATCGTGTCTGAGAATTGCGCGGAGGCCCCGGGCGAAAGTCAGCCCCTTCTTCTCGTTGACCGGGATCTGTGTGATCCCGCGGAGCTGGTACTCGACCGGGTCCTCGATCGTGATGATCTTGTCGTCGGGGGACTGGATCTCGGAGAGCGAGGCGTAGAGCGTCGTCGTCTTCCCCGATCCGGTCGGACCGGTGACCAGCACCATTCCGTACGGCTCCTTGATGAATTTCCTGAACTTGTGAAGCATCCCCTCATCGAACCCGAGGATGTCGAGGCGAAGGTTCTTGAACTCCTTGTTCATCGACTCCTTGTCGAGAATACGAATGACCGAATCCTCCCCGTGAACGGTGGGCATGACCGACACACGGAAATCGATCGTGCGGGTGTTGATCCGGAGCTTGAACCGCCCGTCCTGAGGGACTCTCTTTTCCGCGATGTCGAGCTCGGACATGACCTTGATGCGCGAGATGATCGTGGAGTGGTGCTTCTTGTCGATCGGTTCGAGCGCCTGATAGAGAACGCCGTCGATCCGGTACTTAACCACCAGCTCGTTGTCGCGCGTCTCGATGTGGATGTCGGAGGCTCGCCGCTGAATGGCGTTGAAGATGATCGAGTCGACCAGCCGGATGATCGGAGACGAATCCTCCTTCGTGATCGTGTCGATCGTGAGCGTCTCGCCCTCTTCGTCCTCGGTGAGCAGCTGCATCCGGAAACCCTCGGTGGCCTCGTCCAGCACACGCTGGGTCGATTCCGACTTCTGGAGCTTCTCGCGGATGGCGGAGGGGGATGCGACCTTGACTCGAATCGGTGAGCCGAGATGAGCCTCGATCTCGTCGAGCCGGAGGACGTCGGTCGGATCGCCCACGACGACCGAGATCTGGCCATTCTCGCGCCGCTCGGGGATGAACTGGTAGCGGATCATCAGATCGAGCGGGACCTCCTTGAAGAGGTCATGATCGATGTGGAAATGATCCAGATCGACGAAGTCGAATCCGTACTCCGAGGCGAGCTCGCGCGATCGCGCGGCCTCCGCGAGGACGTCTTCGTGATTGATCATCGGGGTTTCAGACACGTTGCACCTTCATGACCTCGAACAGAGGGAGATAGAAAGCGATGAGAAGGGCTGCGATGAACAGCCCGAGAACGACCAGGATCAGGGGCTCGAACAGGGCCATCATGCGGGACAGTCTGCTCTCGATCTCCTCATCGTAAAACTCCCCCACGTTCTCCAGCATTTCGACGAGGGCGCCGGTCGACTCGCCGACCTTGATCATCTCGATCGCGACGTTGGTCATGACCCCGGTCGATTCGAGCGAGTGCCACACCGGCGCTCCCTCCCGTACATTCTGAACGATCCCGCCGATTTTCGTCGCAGCGTACCGGTTGGAGACCGAGTCCGCGGCGGTCTCGAGCGCCGGGACCATCGGGATGCCTCCGGAAAGGAGCGTCCCGAGCGCCTCCGAAAACTGCATCACCGAAAAGCTCCGGAGAAGCGACCCCATGAAGGGGATCTTCAGTTTGAAGTGGTCGAACATGATCCGGCCGCGGTCGGTCGCAGTCCACCTCCTGAAGAGCCACCACGCGGCGATGAGGCCTGCGAGGATTAAGAAGGTGTTGTCGCGCATGAAGAAGGAGACCGCGATCACGAGCTTCGTGAACGCCGGAAGCTGGGCCTCCATCCCCTCGAAAAAGCTCGTGAAATTCGGGATCACGCGCGTCAGCATGATGAAGATCATGATGACCGACAGCGAGATGAGGACGGCAGGGTAGACGAGCGCGCCGGTTACACGCTTCCGGATCGATACGATCAGCTTCTGATAGGCGAGGAACCGCTTGAGAACTCCCGTCAGGTCTCCCGACCGTTCACCGGCCCGGATCGAGTTCGAGTAAATCGGGGGGAAGATGTTCCCACGGGCGGCAAATGCGTCCGACAGCGCGACCCCCGACCGGACCTCGTCGCGGATTTCCCGCAGGACCTCCTGGAATCTCGGCTCGGACTGCCGCTCGAGCAGCAGGTCGAGCGACTGTACGATCGGAAGCCCCGCCCGGACCAGGGCGAGCAGCTCCTGGTTGAACAGGAGGAACTTCTCGGTGGAGATGACCTTGCCGAATCGAACCTGGGGAAGAAGGCTCGCCCTTCGTCCCTCGAAGACGTGAAATCCCTCGCCGCGGAGCAGGGTCTGGGCACGCTCGAGGCTCGGCGCCTCGATCTTCCGCTCCACGACCTCCCCCTCGGGCGTTCCCACTCTGAACACGTACGCAGTCATCTGATCCTTGCCGTCCGCTTGTTCGACGGGCCAGCGCGTGAAACGTTCGGGGACGGCGGGATTATTTTCTTCAAAAAACAGGGGTTGCCGGAACCTCCGGCAACCCCGGCTGCTTCTCGGGTGTGGACCGGGTTTCTTACAGGTCGGTCTCCATGCTGCTGATGATCGTCCGGGGGAGGTTTTCGAACCGGTCTTCCCAGTCGCCCTGGGCGAGCCGTCCGTCGAAGAAAATGTCTGGCGTACCGGATCCGCCGACCAGCCCCCAGATCAGGAGTGAGCCGTAATAGATCGGGTTACCGGTGCCCCCGTATTTTCCCTCGTTGTACATGACGCCGTCGAGAATCGGTCCCTTGTTTGGATCGAGCTTCATCAGAGGTCCGACCCTGTCGTACGCATTGGACGTGCAATCGGCCTGGCTCGATCCGGCGCTGCACGTGACCTCTACCTGATTGTCGTGCACCTTCGGCATCCGCGTTTCGGAGCCCGGCGGCTCCCATCCGACCTGGAACACCGCCGGAACTCCATTGCTGTCCTGAGCCAGGGTGGCCGGCTGAATGAGATTCAGGTAGGGTTCGTGAGGGTCTGAGCAGGTCGTTCCAATGTTGGCCGTGCCACAGGCGTCGGAGTAAGGGACGGGAAGATAGACGGAGTTCGCCATCAGCGTCGTGGTCGTCCCTCCATCGGTGATCACGACGTTGGTCGGCGGTCCGAGGGCGACGACGATATCGAACCTGTCGTTGTCGTTGAGATCCTGGTAGTCCCATTTGTAGTTCGTGTAGTTGACTTTCCACGGATTGGCTCCGGGTGAAGTGCTGCAGAGAATCTGATTCGTGGCATCGAGTGGATCGTGGCAGAAGCCTGTGCCGGTGACGGTGTCGTACTCCTGGAACCCCTCGTCCCGGAAAGGCTCGAACGGGGCGTTGTACCAGTAGTCGGGCCCGTTCAGTCCGGCGATCTCGAGCTCGGTGGAATTCACGTAGATGAAGCCCCTCATCAGAAGGTCGTTGCCCTGCAACTTGATCTGTGGTGTGAGGATGGACTCATTCGTCGAGCCATCGGCGTTTTGCGGATTCGCCGCGGTCGTCGTATCGAAGAAAAAGAAACCCTCCTCACCGGTGGTGAGCGTGTCGACCCATCCCCTGAAGTCTCGTGATTCCCCCCTTGGGTTGTAGTACTGGCCGGTGCCGGCGTTGTAGCGGAGGTAGTTGATTCCCTGCTGGGTCGCTCCGGTCATTGCGATCTGTTTCCAGAAGGTGTAGACGGGCCTGGTGAAGATCACCTCTCTCAGGTTCGGGGGGTTGTCCTGGATTTGTCCCTGGAACTGCCCGGAGTAGCCGGAGGCTGCACCATCAACGGTGCCGTTCTCGTCGTCGGTGATCGAATCGTAGAGCCACGGCTGGGTGGTGCCGTCCATGGCCGGGGTGCCGCCGGAGTAGGTGAGGTTTCCACGCGCTCGGGCCTGATACCATGGATCCTCGAACGTCTTTCCGATCAACTGATAGAAGTAGTCGGGTGTCGTCCCGTCGTCGTAGTACGGGTCGTAGCCGTGCTCGTACTTGATCTCGTCCCACGCGTCGACCCACGGTAGCGCCGACCAGTAACGTTTCTGGCCGAGATCCCCCAGCGAGATGACCTTTCCCCAGTGGACTCGGAAGGCTCCGTTCTGGCTGATGCCGGCGTTCGACTGCAGCGGTCCGTCGGGACCAGGGAAGGGAAATTCCCCGACGACGGCTTTGACGGTGCGTGTGGAGATCAGCGGCGTGGTCAGGTCATCGGGAGCGCGATGCTTCTCCGATTGAACCGCGATCGTGGCGATCCCGTACCGGGTGCCGCCGTCGTGGAAGTCGAATCCGTTGGTATGGGTGACGATCGTCGACCCGACGATCGGGGGGGCGTAGATGGCGATCCGAGTCACCTGGCCGCCCGATTCCGGGTCGTGGAAGAGGACATCGTTGAAATTGTCGAGAAAGTCCCGCCCCTCCTGATTGCTTCGATCGATCAGGATATCGGCACTCTCTTCGTCGACACCGTAAAAGCGGTCCGTAGTGGATGCTGTGAAGGGGGAGTCGAACAGCATCTCTTCGTCATCCCAGGGACGGTAGAAGTCGCCGGTATGTCTTTCCTTCTTGAACGCCGCTTCGTTGGCGGCGTTGTTGACCGGCATGATGCCGTTATCGATCGCCCAATCCGGACCATTGAACCATTCCGCGACGGTCCGCGTCCCCGCCTCGGCGACCTGGAGGGTCTGGAGGTAGTTGCGCTCGTTGACCGAGATCGCGCTCTCGGTCTCGGATACCGCAACGAATCCGAGCCCGAGAAGTGTCAGCCCCACCATGACCATCAGGCTGACGAGAAGAGCCGAGCCCTTCTGATTCTCTTTCACACTTCTGTTTTTCGATCGCATTGTTTTGTTCTCCTCGCCTCAGGGGATGGTGCAGACGCCTGCCGTCTGAACGACGGTGCAACTGTCGGTCGAGACTCCGTCGGTGTATTCTGCGCAGAAGCTCGTGAGATCAGTGACGGGACGATTGTTGGTTTCGAAGCGCAGATCCATCGTGGTCGAGCCGTTGCTCGGAACCACGACCGTCGTCGCCGGCGTGATCGTCAGAGCTCCGGCTGCGCTGTTGAACGAAGTCACTGTGCCGTCGGCGTAGGTGACTGTCTTGAAGGTGCTGAGGTTGGCTACGCTCCAGGCGATGTTGAAGCGCTGGAGCGTCACATCAGTGCCGCACTGATTCTTCAGCGTGACTATGTAAACGGTGTCGCCAGTCTGGGAGGTACTCGTGATGATCGTCGCGTCGAAGACAGTGCCGAAGGCGTCTTTGAAGGGAATCAGGCAGCAGCTCGAGACCGACCCTTCGACATACCTGGTGATCGTGGTCGCGCAACCGAGTGTGTCGGTCAGGATCATGTCGACCTTGTACCAGGTACCGGTGGTCATCGGTGCGGAGAAGTATGCCGTGACTCCGTCGGGCTGCAGGGTCGCGCTTCCGCCGGCGACGTTGCCGCCGCCCGGATCGGTGACGACCATCGAGACGGTGGCGACCTGTTTGCTGGCCACGACCTCGAAGTCCGCCAGCGACGATCCGCCGCTCATGTCGACCAGATAGGGGCTCGCGCCGCTGAGGCCGTCTCCTTCGATCGTCGTCTCGAGAAGTGTGACGGTCGCCGAAACGCAGGGGAACTTCGCTTCGGGCGAGGAATAGCCGCTCTTCAGAACGCCCCCCACGCAATCACTCTGTCGGACTGCCGCAACATAGTAGGTGTAGTAGTCACCCGTGGCTGGTTCGGGAAGGCCAGCATCGACGTAGGAGTACTGCCCGCCGGCCGAGGGGTTGGTGTCGGTCACCGGGATCACAGTCTGGGAAGTTTCGGTGCCAGTCGCGGCGACGTAGAGGTACCGGACGATCTCGTATTCTCCGACGAGGATCGCCTTGCCATTCACATCGGTCGTGACGCGATCCCATTGGAGGGTGACGTCGCAAACTCCTCCGGTGCATGACGATCCGGCATCGACTGTCATGACGTTGCCGGGAATGGCCGGCTCCACCGATGCCGTCGAGACCGACGCGCTACTCACCGCGGAGTAATCGCTGTAGGCCTGGGCCGTGTCGTTAGCGGAGTTGAGGGCCGGGTCGGAGGCACATTCCTCCCTGATCCGGGCGCGATAGTAATACGTCGTGCACGAAACCTTCGGATCGTCATCGAGCACCTGGCCGTCCGACGGGACGACTCCGTCATAGATGAGGTCCCCCTGCCCGAGGGCGGGGTCGAAGGCCGGATCGGTCGATCGGTAAACTTCGTAGTACTCGAGCTCCTGTGCCGACTCGATGTCGACGGCGCTGTCACCGCAGGCGTTCACGGGAGGATTTCCATTGAAGTCGACGTTGAAAGCGGGCAGCTGGAGAGTCACCGTAATATTGTCGTCAGTCGGTGGAACCGTGCCATCGCCGGTCACAGCGGTGATGATCGGAACATCCGGCTTCGTGTAATTGATCGGCTGTACCGAGGACAAGCTTGGGTCCGAGCGTTCGCTTCCATAGCTGTTCTTCGCGACGACAATGAAGTAGTAGCTGGTATTCGGATCGAGACCGCCGACGAAACCGAAGAGGTTCGAACCGGCCGAGACGGGACTCGAGCCGAAGGGTCCGGCAGGGTTCGTGTCGTAGAGAATCGAATAGGAGTCGACGATGCCGTACTCCGGAGCCTTCCAGTCGACCCGGACGACGCCGCAGCCGATCGAGCATACGTTGGTGATGAACGGGGCGCCCGGGGGCGTCGTGGTCGGCTCCTGCAGGCCACGACGCCCGAGGTTGCGAGGAATGACGTTGCTCTGAAGCTGATACTGCCGGTGCTGGGCGGCCGAGGCCACCGAGTCTGTCTGCGCGGCCTCGATCGGGTCGTTCCAGTTCTTATCAGCGAACTCGGTCATACCGATCAGCTCGACATGAATCGACTGAACGGTTTCCCGCAGATTCCGGGCTTCTTCAGCGGTGGCCGAGGTCGTCACACCGGTTCCGCTCACGGTGTACTGCCCCTCCCCGGCGTTGGGCGTGATGACATTCGCCGCGAGCGCATCCGAGAAGTAGGTGAAATTCAGGGTCCGGATATTGGTCGCCACGGGAACTCCCGCTTCGGGGGTGCCGTCCTCTTTCAGAGTGTACCGATAGAGCGTGTAGGGAGGATTCTCGCAGCCCTTGCCGTCGTTGCAGAGGTCGACACCGGAGATGGTCACGAGCGACTCGCTCGATCCCCCGGGGTACGCAGCGCGAGGTTTCGCAACGTCCGCGTAGAAGGTGATGCTGTCGGTGTTCGCGGATGGGTCGTCGGATACCAGAGCATAGGTGACGATCTCGTCATTACCGGTGGTGACGACTGGAAAGAAGTCGTCGTCTTCCGCCGTCGTGTTCCAGCCGGGCTGATACTCGAGCTCGACACCGTTGTCGGATCCGGGGTCGGTTTCATAATCGAGGTTTGCGCGAAAAGTGATCGCGTGCTCTCCGATGTACTCGAGCTGTTCATCCGGCTGCTGGAGTGCAACCGAGCCGGTGGGAAGTCCGTCACGGTCGAAATCGAAACCAGCCATCCGGATCTCGGAAACGAGCGTCTCGAAAGCGACCCGTGTGTTCTGTTGCAGATCACTCGCTTCCATCGAGTCTCTAAAGATGATGTTGCTGCGGTCGTAGATCATCAGCGTGGCCACGAAAATGATCGCGAAGATCGCGACGGCGACCATGATCTCGGTCAGAGTGAAACCTCTGGCTTGGCGTCTCATGTCTGGCCTCCTCACAGCGTCCGGTCGACTTTCGTCGTATCGAACATCACGAATCGATCGCGCAGTCGTTCGTCCCATTCGACGAAGACCCTGATCCTGAAGATAGGGACTTCATCGAATTGGAAAGGCGCGGTACCTGTGGGATTGACCGCGCTGATGATCACATTGATATCGCCGTTGCCGAGCCCCTGCAGTGCCAGGAGATCACTCCAGTTCTGCAGATACCCGTTTGCGTCCTTCGTTGCGTCCCCTTTGTCCGTCGACGCGACTCGAATGACGCTGTTCGGATATGTCTGGCCTCCGAACGTGACGTCGGCCCCGGTGACGTCCGTCAAGCCGAAGGAATCCTCGACCGTCACACGCGTGATCGGGGAGATGTCCTCCATGATCCTCGTGCCGACCGAGATCGCCCGAGTCATCTGCTTGCCGCTGTAGACGTTTCTCTGTCCCATGAAAAACAGACTCATGATCGAGATCAGGACCATGCCGAGAATTGCCATCGCGATGAGAACCTCGACCAGGTTGTAGCCGAGTTGGGACCGCCTCTTATGTTCTTGTCTCACGTTCTCACTCCATCCTGATTCGTCCGGACCTGCTGACCGTGACGGTGTAGATTGGCCTTGCGACGTCAAGATCGGTTCTCACCTGTAGAGTGCTCTCCACACTCGGCATCGAAACCGATCCGTTCGTTAGAAAGATGATGTCGAGATAGTCGTCGGTGTCGGCGCTGTCGGGGAACGTCGTGGTGCCGAAGTAGACCGTCTCGAACATCTCGGTCTGCCCGACTTCAGTCCACGCGATCCCGCCGTCCGCACTCGTGTCGTAGACCCCATCGAAAAGTCTGTAGGTCCGCTTGTCGGTGCCCGACTCGAAGGCAATTTTCGTCGGGTGATACTCCGAGATCGCCGTCTGCCGCGCCTCCCTCAAATCCATCACGAACTCTCTCGCGGCGTTCTTGACCCTCTGCCCGCGCATGTATCCCACGAAATTTGGAATCGTTACCAGTGAGACGAGTCCGATGATCGCGACGACCACGAGCGCTTCTGCCAGCGTATATCCGGCCTGACCTCGGTTTGTTCTCTTCATCGGACCTCCTGGGCATCCCCCATAACGCATTGGAGGTGCCACGCTCGATATTCATTAGCAAACGTCGGCAAAAGTGTGGGTTAGCTGACCACTTTCTCATCGATCATCGGTTTTGGAGCCGAGCGCATTGTTACTAAATGTACCAAGTCAGCCGCCGAAATGCAGCGGGAACTCCATCAAAACCGATGTCCCCCCCTCCGGACGGGCTTCCACCCGGACGTCTCCCTGATGATGGAGAAGGATCTTCCTGGTCAGGGCCAGTCCCATCCCGGTTCCCGCTGGCTTGCTCGTCGCGAACGGAAGGAAAATCCTCGGGAGGAACTCCGGGTCGATTCCGGGCCCGTTATCGTCGATCTGCACCGACGGAACCGGATCCCGGACGACCTTCACCCGCACCAGGGGCGAATCGGTCGATTCCACCGCTTCGGCCGCATTCCGGACGATATTCTCGATGGCGCTCGCGATGAGCACCCGGTCTCCGCGAACGCTCACTTCGGCGGCCTCGATCTCGACCGGTATCTCGACTTCGAGTCTGTCGACGACATTCCGGACGATCTCATCGAGGCGGACTTCCTCCATTTCCGGCTCGATCGGCCTGGCAAATCGGAGGAGAGAAGCCACGGTGTCCGAGATTCTGGTTCCCTCCGACTCCGCTTCGACGATCCGACGCTCCCGATCCTCCTCGGAACCACGCCGGGCCAGACGGAGGTAGCCGAGAAGAGTCGAGAGCGAGTTCCTCAGCTCGTGCGCGATTCCCGCCGAGATCTCACCGAGCGAAGCGAGCGCCTGAATGTCGTGCATCCGGCTTTCGAGACGTTTCACTTCGCTCAGGTCGCTGAACAGGGCGAGCATGCCGAGCGACTCACCGGTCTCGCTCCGCACGGGGACGGTGGTGAGTCCGATGGTGATCCCGGATGGAAGGAGCATCTCGTGCCGGGTCAGGGGCAGCTGTTCGAGATGGGAGCGCTCGAGCGTTCTCGCGAGAGCCGTATCGCCAAGCACATTCTTCAATGGGCGTGGCCCGTCGGTCGGCGATACGTCGAGGATCTCCTGTCCGGCGCGATTGATCCTGGTGACGTTCCCCTCACGATCGATTGCGATGAATCCGGAGCTCAGATTGCGAGTGAGCAGATTCGTGAGCAGGTCGAGGTCGTCGGCCCGGATCCTTTCGGACTCGTGCAGGCGGCGAAGCTCTGTTTCCTGACGCTTGAGAGTTTCGATGGAGCTCCGAAAGGTCTCGACCAGAAATCGCTCGTCGGTCGTCGCGGAAGCGCGCTCTCCAAGGAGCGCGGAGTCCCTCAGCATCGTATCGATCGGGCGCGTGATTCGAGGCAGGAGCACCAGGAGGAGCACCAGACTGCCGATCGTTGCGGCAATCACGAGCCCGGCGATCCAGAAAAAGCGACGCCTGGCCTCGTCGAAAGGGGAGGAGTCGAAATAGAGAAGGAGCCGTCCGTGGGAGCTGCGCTGTTCCACGACCGCGAGGCCAGGTCCGGCGAGCCCTGATCTGATTGTGCCACGGCCACTTTCCAGCTCGACGGCGACCGTTCCCGACTGCGCCCGGATCGAGTCGAGAACCCGTCGCAGGCGGTCGGGCGAGGGCTCCGAGACCGCTTCGACCGAGCGTTGCGCGGCGAGAGCGATCGCCTGCTGCTGTCGATGACTCGCCGCTCCCACCTCTGCCATCGCCGTCTGCAACTGAAGAAGAAGGAAGAGGATGATGAAGATCAGAAACCCCGTCAGGGCCGCGATGAACCACCGGACATTCCGGCTGAAGCTCACCGGACCGACCGTCCGCCTGGTTTTCTCCGTCGGAGCTCCGTTCTCGCTCATAGGAAGAGGATGTCGTAGATCTCCGGACCGAAAAAGATGACCCCTAGAAATGCCAGTCCGAGAAACGGGCCGAAGGGGAGCGCCACGCGCAACCCCTGCCGCTGACTCAACCCGAGGCTGATGCCGAACACCGCGCCGAGGATCGAGGCGATGAAGATCACCGGGACGATTGCCTTCCATCCCGATACGGCACCGATCATCGCCAGCATCTTGATGTCTCCGCGACCCATGCCCTCCGTTCTCCGCAGCAGCCAGTAGACCAGCGAGATCAGGATGAGGATGCCGGCGCCGACCGCGGCTCCGATGAGCGAATCATTCAAAGAGGTCGACAGCAGCAGGCGCGAATGGAACCGGCCGATCTCGAGCGCGCCGATGAACAGCCCGATGATGAACCCCGGGAAGGTCAGTGCATTCGGAAGGAGCTGGGTATCGAGATCGATGAAGATCAGAGCGATCACGATCGCGAGGATTGCGGCGAGCATGAGGCCCGGTACGGTCGCTCCCGCGAACAGATACGCGGCGACGAACGCGGCTCCGGTCGCAATCTCGACGAGCGGATAACGGATCGAGATCGCAGCTCCGCACGCCCTGCACTTTCCGCCGAGAATGATCCAGCTCAGAACCGGCAGATTGTCGTACCAATGAATGCGCTGCCCGCAACCGGGGCATCGGCTCGGGGGAGCATTCAGCGACTCACCGATCGGAAGCCGGTGGATGACGACGTTGAGAAAGCTTCCGATGATCAATCCGAGTACGAACGCTGCGCCGATGAAAATCGACCTCTCCACGGAGTGGATTGTTGCACACGGTCAGCAGGCGGGAGTGGCATCGCGAGGGCTGGTGGAGCCGATGGGGATCGAACCCACGACCTCCTGAATGCCATTCAGGCGCTCTCCCAGCTGAGCTACGGCCCCACACGCGACGCTGCGACCGGTCACTAACCCGGCACAACGCAGTGAAATTTCTGGGCGACGGGGATTTCGTGGCCCTCCATATGTGTCACGATCATCGTAACGATGTTTGCGGATTCACTCATCGAATCGACCAGCAGGCGAAGGCCGGCCGGCTCGGTCGCGACCACCGGCCTCTCCATCGGTCTCCACGCGGCCATTCTTGGAGCCCTGATCGCAGCCGGACTCTCGGCTCGTGAGGCGGAGAAGCCGATGGAACCGATTCGCGCATATCTCGTCGGTTCCGAACCGGCTCCTCCACCGCCCCCGCCTCCGCCCCCGGCGGCGGTCGAGTCGAGGCCGGAAACGGTGGTCCGTGAACGCGTGCCCGTCGACACGAGCTTCGTGCAGCCGACCGAGATCCCGGAAACCATCCCCGAGACCGAGCTCGTCCCGACCGAGACCACCGATCCGGCGGGGGTGCCGGGAGGCGTCGACGGCGGAGTCGAGGGAGGCATCGTCGGGGGAGTCGTCGGCGGGATCATCGGTGGGGAGATTGGAGGCGTCCTCGGCGGCGTTCCGGGCGGGCGGGGCGAAGGTCCCTACAGGCCGGGCAACGACGTCTCGGCGCCTGTGGCGATCTACAAAGTCGACCCTCCATACACCGAGGAGGCGAGGAAGGCCCGCGTTCAGGGAATCGTCATTCTCGAGGCCGTGGTGGACGTCGAAGGAAACGTCACCGATATCGAAGTTCTCAAGCCGCTGCAATACGGTCTGGACGAGACGGCCGTCGAAGCTCTGAGACAATGGAAATACGAACCTGGTAAGAAGGATGGTCAACCCGTCCCGGTTCTGATGACGGTGAGCGTCAGCTTCCGTCTCCAATAAAAGCGAGGAGTACACAAAACCAATGCAGGAAGCATTCGCTTTATCGACAATCTGGGAGACCATGGGGTGGACGGTACGCGGCGTCGTGCTCGTGCTCTTCCTCATGTCCGTCTGGTCGCTCGGTCTTTCGATCGAGAGATACATGAGGCTCAGGAAGGCGCGGGCTCAGTCGCTCCGGCTGGTCGACAGGATCGGCAAACTGCTCGATTCCCGCAGACTTGCCGACGCGGAATCCGAGGCGCGGAGAAGCGACTACGACAAGAGTCATCTGGCGAAAATCGTCGCGGCGGGGATCGCCCGCTACCTGGAGCTCAGGGGTACCGATCGGGAGGAATTGAACCCGGCGGGGGCTGCCCGGCGGGCGATGGCGCGGGAGCAGGCTTCGATCAATGCCGACTTCCGCCGCGGACTGACCAGCCTGGCCACCATCGCGACGACCGCTCCGTTCGTCGGACTTTTCGGAACCGTCGTCGGGATCATCAACGCGTTTCGCGGCATGCACGCAACAGGATCGGGGGGGCTCGGTGCGGTCTCGGGCGGCATTGCCGAAGCGCTCGTAGCCACGGCCTTCGGGCTCTTCGTCGCGATTCCCGCCGTGTGGCTGTACAACTATTTCATCGGACGGATCGACCGGTTCGAGGCTGAGATGGACAACACTTCCTCCGAGATGGTGGACGTTTTCGTGGAGGACAACGCTCGCACCGAAAGGCCGCACGCGGTCGACGGAACCCGGGAGACGGCCGGCTGATGGCATTCAGCTCCGGATCGGGTAACGGCGTCCGAGGTGACATCAACGTCACTCCTCTGGTGGATGTCGTGCTCGTTCTGCTGATCATCTTCATGGTGGTCACGCCGATGCTCCAGCAGGGAGTCGAGGTCCAGCTGCCCGCCGGCCCGCACGCGGATCGGAAACCGGGAGAAGAGGACGACCTCGTCGTCTCGATCAAGCAGGATGGAACGGTCTTCGTCGGACAGAGCTGGATCGCCGATGCCGATCTCGCCGGGTTTCTCGGCGAGAAGAAGGGTTACGGGGATCCGACCGTGATGCTCAAGGCCGACGCGAGAATCGAGTTCCGTCGCGTCCGCGAAGTCATGAAGGCAATCAACGAAGCAGGGCTGAACAGAGTGGCCGTCCTGACCGAGCAGCGGAGTGGAATCGAATGAGGATACTCAGTGAATTCGAGCACGACGACGATCCCTCCCCCCGAAGAGGGCGAACTGCTCCTCAGGGCGAGATCAACGTCACTCCACTGGTGGACGTCGTGCTCGTTCTGCTGATCATCTTCATGGTCCTGACGCCCGCTCTTCAGATGGGGATCGACGTCGAGATCCCGCCGAAGGTCGAAGTCGAGAATCCCGAGATGGTCCCCGACGAAGAACAGCTCGTCGTCCGCGTTGCCGCTGATGGGTGGTGGCTCAACAGGACGTCGTTCGCGACGCGCAACGAGCTTCGGGACGCGCTCGCGCCCATCCTCGCTTCACGCGAAGAGTCGGAACGGGTGGTGTTTTTCGATTCGGCCGACGAGCTTGCATTCGAGCGGGCTGTCGAAGGACTCGATGTCGCCAGGGCGGCGGGTGCGACGCGGATCGGATTCCTCACCGAGCCCGTCGGGAATCGGCCAGCAGCCGGGAGCCCGTAAGCGCCCGCTGTCGCGTCGCAGAATGGATCGGAATCCTCGCCGCGGAATCCGCGGGGGTCCGAATCGTTTCTTCTCCGTGCCCGGATACGGAGGCGAATGGGGTCTGGCGGCCCCCGCGGTCTTCAAAACCGTTGCGTCGGCGCGAAGGCGTCGATGGGTTGGTTCGATTCCGACACGCCTCCGCCATTTCACCTGAATTGAGGGTTCGGATGGCCGAAGTCGCAGCCCTCATCCCAGAGCTCCGGCTGGTTGCCGTGGGCGGGGACGCCGCCGGCATCCGAGAGCATTCTCGCCATGTGCATCAGGTTCCAGCTCATGAACGTCGTGTTCCTCTGGGTGAAATCGTTCTCCGGTCCGCCGGAGCCGTCATCGAGGTAAGACGGACCCGGGCCCGCCTCGCCAATCCAGCCGGCGTCGGCCTGCGGGGGGATGAGATATCCGAGATGCTGGAGTGCGTAGAGGATGCTCTGACTGCAGTGCTTGATGCCGTCCTCGTTTCCCGTGACGATGCAGCCGCCGACCCGGCCGTAATAGATGTACTGCCCCTTCTCATTGGTTCGCGCCGATTCCGCGTAGAGTCGCTCGACCAGGCGACTGCAGACCGAAGAACGCTCGCCGAGCCAGATGGGCGTTCCGATCACCAGAATCTGGGCGGACATCACGCGCTCGCGCAGCTTCGGCCAGGCATCGTCGGGCCATCCATCGCCGGTCATGTCCGGCTGGACGCCCGGCGCGACCGGGAAGTCGACAGCTCGGATGTAGTCGACCGTAACGCCCGCCTTCTCCATGATTTTCATCGAGACCCGCATCAATCCTTCGGTGTGAGACTGACGCGGAGATTTCTTGAGAGTGCAGTTGACGAAGAGCGCTCGCAAATCGCTGAAATCGGTTTCGATGGTCGGGCAGGGCTGCGGTCCTTTGTCCATCGGTGGCCTCCTTCCTTCAATTGGCTGAAGGCAGTGTACGTCCGACGGCAGCACGGCCGCTTGCGAAGCGGCGGACCACTGTAGCGCCGGTTGGCGGGGTGAGTCGGACCCCTGCCGGAGTCGCTCAGGCGCGGGGGTCCGAGAACTCCACGACCGTTCCCTGCTCGATGGAGTCGGCAAGCGTTGCGGCGTCCCAGTTCGTCAGCCGGATGCAGCCGTGCGACGAGGTGTATCCGATCGTCGAAGGTGCCGCGGTCCCGTGGATTCCGTAGTTCTCTTTGCTGAGCTCCATCCAGACGATCCCGACTGGAGAGTTCGGGCCGGCGGGGAAAATCGCGGTCGGCTCATGATCGGGAACCTCGTGAAAGAGCTCGGGCTGATAGTGGTACGTCGGATCATGCGCGATTCCGACGACTTCCAGCGTCTCGGAAGGGGAGGGGTCGAACTGTGAGCCGACGGTCACAGGTGCATGAAAGACGATATTGCCCGATTCGTCGAGCCCGTGGAGGTACTGACCGCGGACCGAGATGTTGATCCTGGCGACATTCACGGGCTGATTCGATCCGGCGTTGGGAACGTACAGCGGCTGGCCTGCCGAAAGGTTTTCGAGATTGGCGTCCGGATTCAGGGTTCGGAGGAACTCTTCGGTGGTCTGAAACTTTTCGGCGATCCCCTCGAGATGACTCTCATAGCAGAGGCAGTCGAACTCGGCCTTGCCGTACGGATCCTCCGGGATGCTCACGGTCTTCTTTGCCAGATCGGAGCTGCTGATGTTGTAGCGGGAGATCGGATTGACGTTTCCCGAGTGCTCGACGAGCTTTCGGAACGTCGGTTCATCGATCGTTCCCGTAGGTTCGATCCCGTTCTCACTCTGAAACCACCACGCAGCAACAGCGGTGTTTTTTCCCCATTTTCCGTCGATGACGCCCGGAGAGAATCCCGCGCGGTCGAGCAGAAGCTGGGCCCTGAGGACCGAAGGCCCGGAGACATCGCCCTCGATCGGGACGCGGACGGGCATGTTGGTGAGCTGGCTGGGATCGAGGTCGTCGAACGACTCCGCGGCCGCGCCCCCGGGTGCGAACCTCACCGCGGCGGCCTGTTCCGCGTACTGACCCCGCCGGGCCTCGCGTGCGCGTCGACGGTTGAAGGATTCGACGTTTCTCCATTCCGTCGAGCGGCGCTGGCGCTCGATCTCTTCCGGGCTCGGATCCTCACCGAGATAGGTAGAGACCGACGTCGACTCCCTCGGATCGGTGGCGGTCGTTGCAGGGGCCGTCTCCTCCTGTTCCCCGCCACAGGCGAACAGCGTGATTGCGATGGTTGCGATGGCTGAGTGAACCAGTGCTCTCGTCATGAACGGGCACTGAAGCAATGTTTTTGCCGGGTGGCTGGCAACGGCACATATAATCCGCGGATGATCGAGCGAATCGACGAGGCGGTCGCCTGGATCGGCGCCCGTGTCGATGCGCGGCCGGACATCCTCGTCGTCCTCGGTTCGGGTCTCGGCGGCGTCGTCGACGGGCTCGAAACGGAGCCGGCGATTCCCTACTCCGAGATCCCGCACGCGCCAGTGGCCAAGGTGCGGGGCCACCACGGACGGATGGTCTTCGCGAAGTCCGGCTCGAAAAAAATCGCCATTCTTCAGGGTCGCGCTCATTACTACGAGGGTTTTTCGATGAGCGAGGTCGTCTTTCTGGCGCGAGTCGTCGGACGGATGGGCGCAAAGTTCGCCATCGTGACGAATGCGGCCGGGGGCATCAACGTCGACTTCGCGCCGGGAGATCTCATGCTGATCTCCGACCACATCAATATGTTCGGCGACAACCCCCTGCGAGGCGAGAATCTGGATGCGCTCGGGAGCCGGTTCCCCGATCTCAGCGAGCCGTACCCGGAGGCCCTGCGAGGTATCGCCAAGGAGATCTGCGAGCAGAAAGGGTGCGGGATCAAGGAAGGGATCTACGCTGGCCTCCCGGGACCCTCGTATGAAACACCGGCGGAAATCCGGGCGCTTCGGACTCTCGGTGCCGACGCCGTCGGGATGTCGACCGTTCCGGAGGTCATCGCGCTGTCGCACATGCAGATTCCCGTGATCGGAATCTCCTGCATCACGAACATGGCGGCCGGGATCCTTCCTCGTAAGCTCACTCACGAGGAAGTGATCGAGACGACCGCGAGAGTAGAGCAGGAGTTCGGCAGCCTGCTGATCGACCTGATCGCGCGCCTTCCCAACGACTGATGAGGAGGAGTACGGCTTGGAACGGATGACTGGATTGCTTGGGATCGGTGTGATCATTCTGATCGCATGGGGCCTTTCGCTGGACCGTCGGGCAATTCGCTGGTCGACGGTGGGGTGGGGGCTGGGGTTGCAGGTCGTTCTCGCGATCCTCGTTCTGAAGGGCGCAGCGATCGCGAGGGCGCTCGACTGGTTTCTTCCGGGGGTGAGCCGGCCCATCGCGGCATTCGTGGTGATCTTCCTTCTCGGCGTGGCGGTGGTCGTGGCGAGAAAGCTCCCTCCGCCGTCCCGAAAGTCCTTCTGGCTGGTCGTTGGCGTGCTGGCGGCTTTTGCGGCGCTTCGCTTCAACCTGCTCGCATACGCATTCGCGACGGTTCGCGACATCGTGACGCAGCTGATCGGATTCACCGAGGAGGGAGCGGATTTCGTTTTCGGCCAGCTCGGTCACGGTGATACATCCACAGGCTTCATCTTCGCGACTCAGGTGCTTCCGACGATCATCTTCATCGCTTCGATCTTCGCGGTGCTCTATTACGTCGGAGTGATGCAGGTGATCGTTCGATTCTTCGCGAAAATCATGACCCGTTTCCTCGGCGCATCGGGGGCCGAATCGACCAACGTCGCCGCCGCCATCTTCATGGGACAGACCGAGGCGCCCCTCACGATCCGCCCCTATCTCGACCGATTGACGCTCAGCGAGCTGATGACGGTCATGGTCTCCGGCATGGCGACCGTTTCGGGTGGGATCATGGCGGCGTACGTCATGGTGGCCGGCGTCGACGTGCTCCATCTGCTGACTGCTTCGATCATGGCAGCTCCGGCGTCGATCGCGCTCGCCAAGATGATCGTTCCCGAGACCGGCGAACCGGAGACCGGGCCGAATGTGAAAGTGGAAGTCCCGAAGACCGACGTCAACATCATCGACGCTGCAGGACGGGGCGCGCTCGAAGGACTCCATCTCTCGCTCAACGTCGCGGCCATGCTGATCGCGTTCATTGCATTGATCGCGATGGTGAACGCGGCCTTCCTTTGGGTTCACGAAAGCCTTGTTGCAGCTGGTGGAGGATTCGCGGTCATAGGAGCTTATTTTCCCGCGAGCTTCGAGGTTCTGCTCGGCTGGCTGTTCCGTCCGATTGCGTGGACGATGGGAGTGCCGTGGGGTGAGACCCAGACGGTCGGAAACCTGCTGGGCCTGCGGATGGTGCTCAACGAGTTCGTTGCCTTCGTCAAGCTCGGCGAGGTGGCGGGCACGCTCAGCCCGCGCAGTTTCATCATCTCCACATACGCGCTCTGCGGATTTGCGAATCTTTCGTCGATTGCGATCCAGATCGGTGGCATCGGCGCGCTCGCTCCGGGCCGTCGAGGGGATCTTGCGAGACTCGGCGTCCGGGCAATGCTCGCGGGGACGCTGGCGAATTTCATGACCGCCACGATTGCGGGCATGCTGCTCTGACTCGGCGAGCGTGGCAGATCGAGCGCAGAAGGTGGAACTGATCGTCGACGACGAGAGCGAGGGGGAACGTCTCGACAGTTTCATCGCAACCGGTCTCGCCGGTGTCAGCCG
Organism: Acidobacteriota bacterium; assembly: GCA_019347945.1. Lineage (NCBI taxonomy): Bacteria > Pseudomonadati > Acidobacteriota > Acidobacteriota bacterium. Next base: position 44,586 of record JAHWKK010000013.1, read on the forward strand.
CTCGCAATCCGCACGACTCATTCGGGACGGTCGCGTGGAACTGGCCGGCAGCGCCGAGCTCAAGAGCTCACGGAGGGTTTCGCCGGGAGAGCGATACGTAGTCGATCTGCCCGAGCCGGTGAGCTCGGAGGTCGTGGCGGAGGAGATCCCTGTCGAGATTCTGTACGAGGACGATCGGTTCGCCGTGATCGACAAGCCCGCCGGGATGGTCGTTCACCCCGCTCCCGGGCATCCCGGTGGAACTCTCGTCAATGCACTGTTGTACCGGCTCGAGGGACTCAGCGGTATCGGTGGCGTCCTCAGGCCGGGGATCGTTCACCGCCTCGACAGGGACACCTCGGGGGTGATGATCGTGGCCAAGTCGGACGAAGCGCACCGCCAGCTCTCCGAGGCCTGGCATACGGAGGCGGTGAGGAAGTTCTACAAGGCTGTGGTCTACGGGGCGCCCAGGCCCTCCGGGGGATTGATCGATCGACCGATCGGACGGCACCGGAGCGATCGGAAGAGGATGAGCACGCGCCCGGACGGGCGGCCGGCACGGACGAGATACGAAACATTGAAGAGTTTCGGATGGGTGAGCCTGCTCGAGTGCGAGATCCTGACCGGCAGGACTCATCAGATCCGGGTCCACCTCCAGTCGATCGGCCACCCTGTGGTGGGCGACCCGCTTTATTCGGGTGCGCAGTGGAAGGGCATTCAGAACCCGGAGACACGGAAGGCCGTCAGAGAGATGGAACGGCAGGCGCTTCATGCGCACAGGATGGAGCTCTCCCTTCCGGGCGTGAAGAGGTTGGTCCTGACTTCGCAGGAGCCGGAGGATTTTCGCCGGCTCATCAGGAGTTTGGAAGATGCTGAGTCGGATCGGGATTGAATATCCAGAATCAGTTAGAATTCGAAGGAATGGCCTCGAGGGGCAGGAAAGGGATTGAACGGATGAAACCAATGATCAAAGCGGTGTTGGCGATGTCGATGCTGCTCTTTGCGGGAAGTACCTTTGCTTCGAACTTCAGGGCGGCCGACATCGTGTACCTCCCGGCGATCGTTCGCGGTGAGGGGGCGAACCAGTCGTTCTTCAAGACGGATCTGTTCATCAACAGCCTGGCGAGCGACACGATCGAAGTGACGATCGCGTTTCTGCCGATCGGTGGAGGAGACAACCGGCAGGCGGCGAACGACACCCGTACCGTCGGAACGATTGCTCCTGGCGACATGATTATCGTCACGGACGCAGTGCAGACGATCCTGGGTGTGAGCGCTTTTGGGGGTCAGGCGATTCTATACGCCTGCCGTGCCGGGGGCGATTGTGTGAACAACGAGAATGATCTGAGGAACATCACGGTACAGGCCCGCGTCTACACCGAGGCGACGGGGACGGCCTGCCCGAACAATCAGCCCACCTGCTCGTTCGGTCAGCTCTTCCCCGGCCAGCCGTGGTACGCATACATTTCGGCCTCGGCCGCGGCCGACCAGCTCGACCGTGCATTGATCACCGGGATCATCGCGAACGACAATTTCCGCAGCAACATCGGAATCGCGAACGCGAGCGAGTTCTCGTCGACGACGATCCGCGTGGAGTTGTTTGATCAGAATGGAAATCGAATCGGCACGTTCAACGAGAATCTGGCTCCGCTGGGAATGAACCAGCGGGGGATCACGAACATGTTCCCGGGCTTTACGGGTCGCGGGTATGTCGTTGTGACCCAGACCGGCGTCACTCCGACCAATCCGGGCGATCCGGAAGTCGGGGATGGGATTCCGGGGTTCTTCGCGTACGGATCGGTCATCGCGCGGAGCACAAACGACCCGATCACGCAGGAAGCGATGTTCATGGTTCCGATCGATCTCAGCGTCTATTCTCCCCAGAATCCGCTGAGCAAAGCGGGGGACGAGCCGGTGAAGTTCCGGCGCGCCGTCCGACACCGATAAGGATCACAAACGGAGTCGTCTCCGGGCGGACGATCGGGCGTGGAATCGCTCGACGGTCCGCCCGGTTGTGAGTCGTGTGCCCGGCATGCTAGTCTCGCCGGGAGGGCTTTCGGACGACGAAAGCGGCCGTGCGGCCGCTTTTTTTGTTCTGAGGGGAAAATTTCGAACGGATTCGAACGGAAATGGACGTGCCAGAGCAGCTCGAGCGGGAGATACAGAAGGTTGTCGAGTCCGAAGGGCTCGAACTGGTTCACATAGGGATCGCCGGGTCCGGCGGTCACCGCGCATTGAGGATCGACATCGACAAAGAGGGGGGCGTCACGCTGGGCGATTGCGAGCTCGTTTCGAAACAGCTGGGACCTCTGCTCGACGTCATCGATGCATTTCCGGGTGCATACGATCTGGAAGTCTCCTCTCCCGGTATCGATCGGAAGTTCTACCGAAACGAGGATTACCAGCGCTTCCTCGGCAGTCTGGTTCGGGTGAGGACCAGTGCACCGGTGGGCGGGCTTCACGTGATCGTGGGGCGTTTGAAGTCGTTCGAAAACGGCAGGATCGTCGTCGTCGACGAGAAGTCGAAGAAGCTTAAGGAGTACGAGATCGAGCTCGATCAGATCAAAGAGACCAGGCTCGAACCAGACTTTCGGGAGCGCAACTAGACAATGTTCAACGAGAACCTCATCAGGGAGCTCGCCCACCAGAAGTCGATCGACGTGGACAAGGTGGTCGCGGCGCTGGAAGATGCTCTGGGCACAGCTGCCCGGAAGTTCTACAAGACTCGCGAGCCGGTCCACGCGATCCTCAAGCGCGACGAGACGGGTGGCGTCGACATTTTCGTCGAGAAGCACGTCGTCGAGACCGAGGAAGAGATCGAGGATCCGCTCCTCCAGATCACGCCGGAAGAGGCTGCTCGCTATCAGTCCGACGCGAAGCCCGGCGACGTCATTCGGATCGACTACATCGAGAAAGCCGTCGTCGACGTCGTGGCCGACACGCACACGGAGATCCGACAGTACGAGGCCCGCAAGATCGATCCGAAGTCGGAGACGGGCGACACGATCCGGATTCCGCTCGACAAGGGACTCGCCGAGCTCGGCCGGATTGCGGCCCAGAGCGCCAAACAGGTTCTCTATCAGAAGGTCCGCGAAGCGGAGAGGGACAAGGTCTACAAGGAATTCAGGGACCGGGTCGGCCAGATCGAGCACGGCTACGTCAAGCGGTTCGAGCGTGGCGACATGATCGTCGATCTCAACGGACGCACCGAAGGGGTGATCCCGCGCAGCCAGCAGTCGCGTGCCGAGCGCTACTCGCAGGGAGACAGGATCCGTGCGGTGGTCGTCGACGTCCACACACAGCCCAAGGGCCCGCAGGTCGTGCTGTCGCGGACCGATCCTCTTCTTCTGGTCAAGCTCTTCGAAATGGAAGTTCCCGAGATCTACGACGGCACCGTGATGATCAAACGTGCGGTCCGTGAGCCGGGCGAGCGCGCGAAGATCGCCGTAGCTTCCAAGGAGCGCGACGTCGATCCCGTAGGCGCCTGCGTCGGCATGAAGGGCTCACGGGTGCAGTCGATCATCCGGGAGCTGCGGGGAGAGAAGATCGACATCATTCCGTGGCACGAGGACATCGTTTCGTTTGCCCAGAATGCGCTCGCCCCGGCAAGGATCACGCGTGTGAGCGTGACCTCCGAAGAAGATGCGATCCGTCCGAACCTCGACGTCATCGTGGACGACGATCAGCTCTCGCTGGCAATCGGCAAGCGCGGCCTCAACGTCCGGCTCGCCGCCGAGCTGATCGGTGCGCGGATCGACATCAAGTCGGAGGACGAGGTCAAGGGAGAGGTCGCCGATGCGCTGACGCAGATGCTTCAGGTAGCGATGTCGGAGGCGAGGTCGGAGGTGAGCATCCTCGACGTCGACGGAATCGATCCCGAGATCGCCCGGCTGCTCGATGCCGCCGGTTACGACGACCTCGATTCGGTTCTCAATGCGACGGCCGAGGATCTCGCGAACATCGACGGAATCGACGTCGATGCCGCATCCCGACTGATCGAGAGCGCGCAGGAGTTCGACCGGGTCGCCGTAGGCGGCCAGGACGTTCCTCCGCTGGAAGAGCTGCAGAACGTTCTGATGTCGGTCGACCCGTACGATGACGAGGAGTACGACGAAGAGTGGAGCGAGGAAGAAGCCGACGCAGCCGATGCTGAAGCGGCCGATGCCGAGGAAGCAGAAGCTTCCGGCGATTCAACCGACGGGGAGGCGAGTGAAGTTGCCTCGCCCGGGGAGCTCGTGAGCGAGGAAAACGTCGAAAGCTCTCTGCCCGGCGAGCCGGCGATCGAAGAGGAAACGGATCGGGCCGGTTGACCGGGACCGGGCCGTCGGCAACATGGTAGTGAAGAGGAGTCGTTAGAGAATGGCGAAGATACGAGTCAGAGACATGGCGAAGCAGATGGGGATCCCGGCAAAGGATCTCGTGTTCAAGCTTCAGTCTCTTGGCGTACAGATCGAGAGCGAGGATGCCGCGGTCGACCATGCCGCGATCATCGGTGCGCTGTCGGGCCGGCAGGCGGTGAGGCCGCGTGCCGTGATCATGAGGGACGAAAAAGCCGTCTCCGAACCGCAGCGGGAAGCTCGCGCCCGGAAAGTCAGGCCTCCGCGTCCGATCGTCAAGCCCACCCGGCCGGTCGCGCCGCCGAAGGAAGCGCCCTCGTCGCCGGCTCCGACCGATCAGGCCCCGGCCGAAGGCCCCGTCATTCAGGAGTTCATCGAGGCGGCGGAAGCCGAGGCGAAGGAACGCGCCGCTCAGGAAGCGGCCGAGGCCGAGGCTCGGAAAAAGGCGCCGAAAACCCCCGTTGTCAAGAAACCTGTCCGGATCACGCCGCCGCGACAGCCCGACCGTCCGACCCCGTCCGAAGCTCCCGCCGTTGCCGATCGAGGCAGAACCGGTCCCACAGGACCGCGCGCGCGCGCGATGACCAGGCCACGACCGGACTACGGAGATCAGAGACCGGCTCAGAGACCCGCGCAACGCCCGTCCTCGAGATCCGGCGAGCGCCCGTCCTCGAGACCCGGCGAGCGCCCGTCCTCCAGACCTGGCGAGCGCCCGGCGTCCCGAGTGGCCCGGCCGCAGCGGAGTGCTCCTCTCTATCCGGGTGAGCCTCAGCCGGTTCCGACCTCGGCCCCCACCGCCCGCCGTCGCAAGGAGAGCGAGGGCGACCGGATCGAGAAAAAGCAGCAGCACGCCGGCCGCCGCAGAAGATCTGCCGAAGCGCGAAGAGAGACCGACGAGTCGCTCTTTCACAAAGGCCCATTCTCTGCCCGAACCGTTCTGGAAGAAGACCCCGAACCGCAGGTCCCGGTTCAGCCATCGAGCCGGAAGGACAAGAGAAAGCAGGCCGGTCCGGTCACGGACAAAGGTCTGGAGTTCGAAAAGCCGAAGGAGAAGATCACGTTGTCAGAGGGTGTAACCGTCAAGGATCTCGCCGACAAACTGAACGTTCGCGGAGGCGATCTGCTGACGCATCTGATCAAGAAGGGGCGAATCCTCACGATCAATACCCCGCTCGAGTCCGAGCTGGCTCTGGAGATCGCCAACGAGCTCGGGATCGAAGCGGAATTCGTCACGTTCGAGGAGGCGATCGAGCTCGAAGAGATGGAGCGGGAGGGGGAAGGCGACGTCGGTCTCGAGCCGCGGGCCCCGGTCATCACGGTGATGGGACACGTCGATCACGGAAAGACATCGCTACTCGACGCGATCCGGAAGACGAAGGTTGCCGAAGGCGAAGCCGGTGGTATTACTCAGCACATCGGTGCATACGCGATCGAGCAGAATGGTCAGAAGATCGTCTTTCTCGATACTCCGGGTCATGAGGCGTTCACCCTCATGCGGGCCAGGGGAGCGAGCGCCACCGACATCGTCGTGCTCGTTGTTGCAGCCGATGACGGCGTGATGCCACAGACCCGCGAGGCGATCGATCACTCGCGGGCCGCCAGGGTTCCGGTGATCGTTGCGATCAACAAGGTCGACAAGCCGAACGCCAACGTCGAGCGCGTGAAGCAGGAGCTCTCGCAGAACGGCATCCTCGTCGAGGACTGGGGTGGCGACGTCACCTCGGTTCAGGTCTCGGCGCTGAAGAAGACGGGGATCGATGAACTCCTCGAGGTCATTCAGCTCACGGCCGAGATGCTCGAGCTCAAGTCTTCGCCGTCACGTGCAGCGCGCGGAGTCGTTCTCGAGGCGAGCAAGGAGCAGGGACGCGGAAACGTCGCGACCGTGCTGGTCCAGGACGGGACGCTTCGGATCGGCGATCACTTCGTCTCCGGGCTCGTGACCGGGAAGGTCAAGGCGATGACCGACGATCTCGGCAAGCGACTCAAGGAGGCACCGCCCGCGACGCCGGTCAGCGTGATGGGCTTCGACGAGCTTCCGGACGCAGGCGACCGATTCATCGTCGTCGACGAAGCATCCGAGGCCCGGACGATCACCGAACAGCGTCAGGAAAAGAAATCCCGGGAAGCTGGCGACAGGCGTGGCAGCAAGATGTCGCTCGATTCGCTCTATGCGAAGATGCAGCAGGGCGAGGCCAAAGAGCTCAATCTGATCATCAAGGGCGATGTCCAGGGATCGGTCGAAGTCCTTCGCGATTCGCTCGAAAAGCTGTCCACCGAGAAGGTCAGGGTGAAGGTGATGCATGCGTCGGTCGGAGCCGTCAGCACCAACGACGTGCTTCTCGCGACCGCCTCGAATGGCATCATCATCGGTTTCAACGTCAGACCCGAAAAGAATGCCGCGGATCTCGCGGCCGAGGAAGGCGTGGAGATCCGGCTTCACACGATCATTTACGAGCTGATCGACGAGATCAAACTGGCGATGGCCGGCTTGCTCGAGCCGATCCGAGAAGAGGTCTACCGTGGCCGTGCCGAAGTCCGCGATCTCTTCAAGGTTCCGAAAGCCGGAACGATTGCAGGATGCTACGTCGTTGACGGAGTCATTCCGCGGACAGCCCAGATCCGGCTCCTTCGGGACAACCGAGTGGTGCACGAAGGCAAAATCTCGTCGCTGCGTCACTTCAAGGACGACGTCTCGGAGGTTCGGCAGGGCTTCGAGTGCGGAATCGGCATCGAGCGATACAACGACGTCAAGGTCGGCGACGTCATCGAAGCATTCGTCACCGAGGAGCGAGCTGCCTCGCTCGAGTAGTCATCGATGTACGTGGGAGTTGCGCTCTTCGAATTGCTGATTCCTCAGGCGCACTCGCTCAAGGAAAAGCGCTCGGTGGTGCAGAAAGTGAAGGGCCTTCTCAGGAACCGGTATCTGAGCGCTGCCGAGGTCGGGGCTCTCGAGCTGCATCAGCGATCGAGGATCGGTGCCGCGATCGTGACCTCCGACGCCGATCTCGCCCGAAGGGTTCTCGATGAAGCCGCCGAGGCGATCGACGAGGCGACTGGCGGGCTCCTGCATGGACACACGGTCGAGATTCTTCCCTTCGATGCCGACATCGGAATGGGCTCCTCGATCGAGAATCTGTTCAACGGAAACCAGGAAGACGGAGAGCGATTCGATGACTGAGATGAGCCGGATGCTTCAGAGGATTCGAGAAGGATCGAATTTTCTCATCACTTCCCACCGGGGTCCGGATGGCGACGCTCTCGGGAGCTCTCTGGCTCTGAAGGGAATTCTGGAGAAGCTCGGGAAAAGGGGACGCGTCATCGTGCGGGACCGGTGGGCCGATCCGCTTCAGTTCATCCCCGGCGCCGAGTCGGTGGAGATTCTCGACGCGCTCCCCGAGGACTATCCCGATTCGTGGGACGCCCTCTTCACGATGGAATGTCCGGAAGCGGATCGTTGCGGATTCGCGATCCTGCCAGGCCCCGTCATCAATGTGGATCATCACGTCGGCAACGAGATGTATGGCGAAATCAATGTTCTCGACATTGATGCGCCGTCCGTGGGGGAGATGCTTCTCGAGGTAGCGACCGGGCTCGGCGTCGAGATCGACCCGCCGATCGCGACCGCGATTTACGTCTCGCTTGCGAGCGATACCGGTTTTTTCCGGTACACGAACACGACCCTCCGGGCGTTCGAGGCCGCGACCCGACTCGTTCGCGCTGGTGCTGATCCCGGACAGATCTCGCTCGAGCTGAACGAGAGCCTCCGCCCGCAGGCCCTCACGCTTCTCGGAGCTTGTCTCGATACTCTGGAGATCCATTTCGACGGGCGCGTTTCGATCATGCACATGACTGATGAAATGCTCGCCCGGACCGGCGCGGATTTCGAGGATTCCGATGGGATTTCGGCCTGGGGACGGCGGATCGCCGGCGTGCGCGTTGCGGCCTTTCTGAAGGAGACCGAGGGAGGAACGCGGGTTTCGCTGAGAGCCAAACCTGGGGCGGACGTCTACGAAGTCGCCCGGCGCTTCGGGGGCGGTGGTCACCGGGCGGCTTCCGGCTGCTTCATTGCGGAACCGATCGAGCAGGCGAAAGCCAACCTCCTGAAGGTACTCGGCGAGGCGATCGAGCCGTGAGTCTCGACGGGCTCTATCTGGTCGATAAGGAAAGCGGGATCACTTCCCACGACGTCGTCGCGAGGTTCCGGCGCGCTGCGAGGATGAAGAAGGTCGGTCATACGGGCACACTCGATCCGCTGGCGACAGGTCTGCTGATCCTCTGCCTCGGTTCGGCCACGCGCCTTCAGAGCTATCTGACGGGGCTCGGCAAGACCTACGAGGGGGAGGTGAGGTTCGGCTGGGCGACCGAGACCCAGGATGCCGAAGGGACACCGGTCGGTGAGCGAATCGAGGACGTCGACGCGACCTCTCTCGACCTCGAAGGGATCTTCGCCGGATTCAGAGGCGAGATCCTTCAGACGCCGCCGGCGTACTCGTCGAAGAAGATCGGAGGACGCCGCGCGCACGAGATGGCTCGGAGCGGCGAAGCTCCTGAGCTGGAGCCGCGGAAGGTCGATGTGAAGGACCTGACGATTCTCGCCGTCGACGGGCCGGTTGTCCGGATACGGATCGAATGCTCCGCGGGAACCTATGTGCGGACCATCGCGCACGATGCGGGTGTCGCCGCCGGAACGGGGGCGCACCTGATCTCGCTTCGCCGTACCCGGATCGGTTCCTATGATCTCTCGGCGAGCATACCCTCGGGGAATCTCACCGGAATGTCGCCCGAGGAGATCGCGGATAACGCGGCATTCAGGAGCATGCGGGAGATCGAGCTCCCGCTGCCCGGCCTGATGCTCGATCCGATGCAGATCCGGGCGGTCCGGCATGGCCAGGAAGTAGTAGTCAAGCCGCCGGGCGAAGACCGTGAAGCGGAATATGCGGACGAAGTCGCTCTTTCCGATGCGCGAGGGACATTGCTCGGAATCGGGCGGGTCAGTCGCGTGATGAAGGAGGGGGGACCTCTGGTGGTCCAGCCGAGGGTAATTCTGCAGAGTTGAACGACGCCGGCCCGGCGGAATTGATCTCGACGAGGGTGGTGTTAGAGTGTCGAGTTTGAGACGAATAGACTAAGCATACGGAAAATCAGGAGATTGAAGTTGACTACGCTGAAGGAAAAGTCGGAAATCATCAATGAGTTCCGCACGCACGAGAGCGACACGGGTTCACCCGAGGTCCAGATCGCTCTGCTGTCGAATCGTATCGGTTACCTGACCGAGCATTTCAAGACCCACGCGAAAGACCATCACAGCCGTCGTGGCCTTCTCAAGATGGTCGGCCAGCGGCGACGCCTGCTGGATTACCTCAAGAAAAGAGACCTCGAGCGCTATCGCGCCGTCATCGAGCGTCTCGGAATCAGAAAGTAAATAGACCCGGTTGCATGAGCTCCCCGGAGCCATGAACACGCCACGACCCGCGCGGGACTCGTCCCGCCGGGAGTCTCGTGTATTCGTGCACGCCTGACCGGGCCAACACGCGGAAAGAAAGAGAAAGCGGAAAAAATATGGATAGAGATGTTGTGAGGAAAGAAGTCACGCTCGGTGCAGCAACGATGTCATTCGAAACGGGGAAGCTCGCGAAGCTGGCGAGCGGTGCGGTCAGGGTTCAGCTGGGAGACACCGTGGTTCTCGCGACGGCCAGCTTCAGGGATCAACCCGGTCCCGGCGACTTCATGCCGCTGACCGTCGACTACAAGGAGTACACCTACGCCGGCGGACGGATCCCCGGCGGATTTTTCAAGCGTGAAGGCCGGCCAACCGAGAAGGAGATTCTCACCGACAGGCTGATCGACCGTCCCCTTCGTCCGTCGTTCGCACCGGGATACCGGCAGGAGACCCAGATCATTGCCATGGTTCTCTCGGCTGACGGCGAGAACGATCCCGATATCCTGGCGATCAACGGCGCCTCGGCCGCCCTCATCGTTTCGGAAGTCCCGTTCCCGAATCCGATTGGCGCAGTCCGCATTGGAATCGTCGATGGAGAGATCGTCGTCAATCCCACCAATGAACAGCGTGATGTCTCGGATCTCGATCTGGTCGTCGCCGGCACCGAGCACGCCATCGTGATGGTCGAGGCAGGCGCACGGGAAGTCTCGGAATCCACCGTTCTGGACGCGCTCGACGCAGCTCACCGGGAGATCCGGAAGATCGTCGAGATTCAGAAGCAGCTCCGGGCCGAGGCTGGCAAAGAGACGATCGAGGTCGCGGCGAAACCGAGATACGACGAGTCGGTGTACGACGATTTGAAGAAACGCGTCGGATCGGAGGTTCGGGAAGCCCTTCTGACCGAGGGGAAGTCGCAGCGTCGTTCGGCGATGAACGCGCTGCGTGAACGCGTTGTCGAGGGTCTTGATCCCGAGACTCAGGCAGAGGAGCTGCGAGCTCGTGAGGCCGCGCTGAACGATCTGAAGACCGAGATCACACGGAACCTCATCCTCGATGAACAGAAACGACTCGACGGGCGAAAGCCGGATGAGATCCGGAAGATCTCAATCGAGACTGCAACCCTTCCCAGAACCCATGGCTCGGCAATCTTCACGCGCGGCGAGACCCAGGCTCTGGTCACGATCACCCTCGGTACTCCCCAGGAGGCGCAGAGGGTCGAGGATTTCGAAGGGGAAACTTTCCAGAGGTTCATGCTGCATTACAACTTCCCGCCCTTCTCGGTCGGGGAGGCGCGGTTCATGCGGGGACCCGGGCGACGGGAGATCGGTCACGGAAGTCTTGCCAGGCGAGCGCTCGAGCCGGTTCTTCCGGCCGAGGATGATTTTCCCTACACCATCCGTTGCGTATCCGACATCCTCGAGAGCAACGGTTCTTCGTCGATGGCTTCCGTCTGCGGGGGCTCGCTGGCGCTGATGGACGCGGGCGTTCCGATCCGGAAGGCGGTTGCCGGCGTTGCGATGGGCCTGATTACGGGCGAGGGAAAGACGGTCGTCCTGACCGACATCGCCGGCGCCGAAGACCACGAAGGGGACATGGACTTCAAGGTCGCGGGTACTCGCGAAGGCATCACTGCACTGCAGATGGACATCAAGGTCACCGGAATCGAGCGGGAGGTACTGGCCAGAGCGCTCGAGCAGGCTCGCGATGGCCGGATGTTCATTCTGGACAAGATGGCCGAAGTGATCGATCAGCCCCGCACGGAGCTCTCCGAGTTCGCGCCACGGCTCTACACGATCCAGGTTCCCAAAGACAAGATTCGGGACATCATCGGGTCGGGTGGAAAGACGATTCGCTCGATCGTCGAGCAGACCGGGACCAAGATCGAAGTCGACGACGACGGAAGCGTCATCATTGCCGCGGTCGATGCCGAGTCTGCTCAAAAGGCGATCGACATCATCCGGGGGCTCACGGCCGACGCTGAGATCGGCAGAAACTACAGCGGCGAAGTGAAGCGAATCGAGCCGTACGGAGCATTCATCGAAGTGTTGCCCGGAAAGGACGGATTGCTGCACGTTTCCGAGATCTCCCACTCTCGCGTGGACAGTGTCGAGAGTCTCTACGCGCTCGGTGACATCGTCGAGGTACAGGTGGTTGCGATCGAAGAGGGAACGGGCAAGATCCGGCTTTCGAGAAAACCGCTTCTTCCGCCGCCGACGCCGGAGGAGAAAGCGGCCGCCGATGCCGATCGCGCCTCGAGGGAGAGGTCTCGTGGTGATCGCGGCCCAAGGGGTCGTGGTGGCGATCGGGATCGTGGTGGGCGCGGTGGAGGCGATCGCGGACGGGGAGATCGCGATCGCGGACGTGGAGATCGTGACCGTGGTCGCGGCCGCGGACGTGGAGATCGTGATCGTGGCGGTTCCGGCGGCCCTCCGCGTGGAGATCATAAAGGCGGCAGCGACGATTCGAGCAACTGACTCTCCTCGTTGGAAGAAATCGGAAAGACGCTCCGAACGGAGCGTCTTTTTTTTGAACCGCCGATTCTTCGTTCTCTCGGCTAAAATGACCGAGGGTGGGGACGCAGGGCCTACAGCTTTCGGTTCTTGTGAGTTACGCGGCGATTCAGGCCCTTGCGCCGATCGGTGTTTCCCTTCTCCTCTTTCACTTCTATCGCCGGCACGGGAAGCGATACATGCTTCAGTGGTCGAGAGCGTGGCTTGCATTCGCCGTCATCAGCCTCGGTGCCTGGTTTTCCTTCGTATATCTCTCCGGTGTTTCGCTGCTGAGCCCTCTCAAGTGGATCACCACCTTCGTGGCGTCACAGGCCGGGTTTGCGGCGGCGGTGTTCTTCTTTTTAGGATCGTGGGAGCTCTCGCAGGGGCGGCCGATCAGGCTGCTGGCTTCCAGGCGGATTTTTCAGGTCGCCGGGATCCTGAGCCTCGGTCTGCTCGTCTGGCTCACGACGCTGGTTCCTGCTCAGGCCTTGATTCACTTTGCGTTCACATCGAGTCATTCGGTCATTTTGGCAGCCGTCTTCATTGGATGCGGCCTGTTGTTCGCGCGCCCTCGTGAAGGCGCAGTTTCGAGCTGCGTTCTCCTCGTCGTCATGTTCGGTTTGATGGGAGCGGCGGAGCTCGTCGGCTTTCTGAGGGACATTTCGCGGCTGAACGAAAACCCGGTCGCCATCTACGCTGCCTCGAACACGTCGGTGATCATGACTGCGTTTTTCCAGGCGATGCTCGGGCTCGCGATGATCACCTCGCTGCTCGATGACGAACGACAGGCGGCGGTGGAAGCCGCGTCGCAGGTCGAGCATATGGCCTATCACGATGAACTGACTGGTCTTCCGAACCGGGCGTTGTTTTTCGATCGTTTGATCATGGCGACCCAGCATTCGGGCCGGCGTGGCGGGCGGCTTGCCGTTTTCTTTCTCGATCTGGACCGGTTCAAGAACATCAATGATTCGCTGGGCCACTCGGTCGGAGATGCCCTTTTGAGGGTCACGGCAGAGAGGCTGCGGAATGTGGTCCGGTCCGAGGATACGGTGGCCAGGTTCGGGGGCGACGAGTTCATCGTGATCATCCAGGGGATTCAGGCACCGGACGACGCGGTCAAGGTCGCCCACAAGGTCCTCGAGGCGATGCGACGCCCCTTCGTCGCGTTTGGGCGTGAGTTGGTCGTCTCGTGCAGCATCGGAATCGCGCTGTTTCCCGAGGACGGAACGGGCGCCGAAGAGCTGGTCAGGAACGCCGATTCGGCGATGTACCGTGCAAAGGAAGACGGCCGGGACCGTTACCGCCTGTACACCCATTCGATGAACGCCGACGCGGTCAGCCGGCTCGAACTGGAGATGGATCTGCGGTCGGCTCTCGATCAGAGCGCTCTGACGGTCCACTACCAGCCTCAGTATGATCTCGAAGACGGGAGTCTGCGCGGCTTCGAGGCTCTGGTAAGATGGGATCATCCTAGGCACGGGATGCTGCCTCCCACCACATTCGTGCCGATGGCGGAGAGAACCGGGCTGATGAGCAGGCTGGGTAACTTCGTTCTTAACCAGGCATGCGCGCAGGGAGCGCGCTGGGAAAATGAAAGTGGGGCGAGCCTCAGTATCGCTGTGAATCTCTCTCCCCCGGAACTGCTTCAGCCCGGACTGGTGTCGACCGTCAAGGCGGCGCTGAGGACCACTGGCCTGCCGGCGAATCTTCTAGTGATCGAGATCACCGAGGCGGTCGCCTTCCGGAACGAAGAGGTCACCGTCAGTATCCTCCGGTCGCTCAAGGCGCTCGGCGTCAGCATCGCGATCGACGACTTCGGAAGCGGCTACTCGTCTTTGACGTATTTGAGGAATCTTCCGATCGATATCGTCAAACTGGATCAACTGTTCATCGGCGATATCGAGTCCGGACCCGACGCAACGATCACGGCGTCGATGATCCAGATGGCGCACGGGATGAAACTGAACGTTGTTGCGGAAGGAGTCGAACGGCCGGCTCAACTCGCGTTTTTGCGTCAGCAGAAGTGCGACATCGCTCAGGGTTTTCTTCTGAATCATCCGCTGCCTCCGGGGGAGATCGACATTCAGCAGTTGCTCCGCGGATTCGATTCCGACTGAGCCCTTCGCTTCGGTCAGAGGAGCGGCCAGAAGAGCGGGAGAACGAACATCAGTACCAGAAGGGTGATGATCGTCAGAGGAATCCCGACCTTCAGGAAGTCTTTCATGTGGTAGCCACCCGGTCCCATGATCAGCAGGTTGATCGGTTGATTCGTGGGCGTCATCCAGACGGACGCAGCAGCAATCGAGAGCGCGAGCATTGCGGCATGGGGCTCGATGCCCATCTCCATCGATGAATTGATCGCCACGGGGGCCAGCAGGACCACCGTCGCCGGTGGCGGGACCACCTGGGTCATTGCCACGGCAAGAAGAAAGAGAAAGAGGATCAGTGAGCGGGTTCCGAACTGCTCGGTCGACGCTGTGAGAATCTCCGAGAACGTGAGAGCCGCGCCGGTTTGCTCGAGCGCGATTCCGAGCGGCAGCATTCCGGCAATCAGGAACACTGATTTCCAGTCGATGAACCGGTAGGCCTCTTCCATCCTCAGGCATCCGGTGATCACCATGAGCGCCGCGCCGCCGACGGCCGCAATGGAAACATGAACCATCCCCGCAATGACGGGAACGATCGTGAGAACCATCAGAGCTGCTGCGGTGAAAGTCTTTTCTGAGCGAGGAGGCTCCTGAACGGCCTTGGTCAGTGCGAGAAAATCGGATTCGGAACCGAGGACCATCAGATTCTTCCGGGGCCCATAGACGAGCAGGGCGTCGCCCGTCTGAAGGGGAACCGCGCTGAGCCGCGACCGGATGACCTTGTCCCCGCGGAGAATCGCCAGGACCGTCAGGTGGTACTTGTCCCGGAAATGGATGTCTCGCAGCGTCTTGCCCACCAGCGAGCTGTGCGGAGAGAGAATGAACTCCTGCAGCCCCACGTGCGGCGACTGCAGCGTACTGATCTCCGGGGCTCCCTCGGTCGTCAGCTCGAGATCCCGCAGCGCGTCGAGCAGGTCAAGCTCCGACCTGCGACCCTCGACGATCAACCGGTCACCAACTTCGATCTTTTCGGATGAGGAAGGGAGAACGACTCTCTCACCCCCTCTTTCAATGGAAAGCACATTCAGACCGAACGCGGCGCCGAGCCGGCTTTCGGCCAGCGATTTGCCCTGGAGAGTCGACTCTCCGGAGACGGTGATGACGAACAGGCTGTCGTCGAGAGCATAGCGGCGAGTCAGCTCGGAGCGGTCGATCTGTTCGAAGCTGTCGAGCATGTCGTGCTCGGCAAGAGCCGCGATCTTTTCGGGCGCTCCCTGAAGAAGTACGCGGTCCCCCGCTTCGAGCGCAAGCCATTGAATGTTGGAACGCCACCGCTCCTTTCCGCGATAGACGGCGACGATGTTCACTCCCCAGCGGCCGCGGAGGTCGGCGTCCGCGACGCTCAGCCCGATCAGCTCGCTGTCGTCCGATACGGTCATCTCGGTGAGCTGGATCGCATTGGACGCGATCGCCTCGGCGTCGATCGACGTTTCGAAAGCGCGGGCGACCGACCAACCTCTCAGATCCTGCAGTGAGTCCATCCGTCCCGACACGACGAGCTTGTCTCCTCCTCGCAGAACGTAGTCCGCTTCCGGAGCGAGCCGTGTATGGCCCGAGCGGAGGACGGCGAGAAGATTCATCCCGAGAAGCGTTCCGATACGGCTTTCGGCGACCGTTTTCCCTGAGAGCAGTGATTGCCACGGTAATGTGGTCACGAAGATCCGCTCATCGAGCTCGAAATCGGAATAGTCGGCTTCCCGCGGCCTGCTGCCGTCTCCCTTCGGCAGCAGACGGCGGCCGAACACGAGCATGTAGATCGTTCCGCAGATGAGCAGAACGAGACCGACCGAGAAGAAATCGAACATCCGGAACGGCTCGAGCCCGCGGTTCCGGAGCGCATCCGATGCGAGCAGGTTCGGAGCCGTTCCGACCAGCGTCATCGTACCGCCGAGAAGAGTGGCCGAGGTGAGAGGAATAAGCAGACGGGCAGGAGGACGAGAGGTTTCACGCGCCAGGTCCATGACGACCGGCAGGAACAGTGCGATGACCGCCACGTTGTTCATGAAAGCCGAAACGGTCGCGGCGGTGATCATGATGGTCGCGATCAGGCGCATCTCGCTGCGCCCAGAGAATCGGATCAGATGCCGCGCGATGATTCCGGCGACGCCCGTCCGGTAGAGCCCTCCACTCAAAATGAACATCGCCCAGATGGTCACGGTGGCGGGGTTGCCGAATCCGGAAAGCGCCTGAACCGGCGTCAGAATGCCGAACGCCGCCAGGCTCACGATGACGACGAGCGCGACGACGTCCATGCGAACTCGATTCGACATCGACAGGGCGAAAGCGACGGCGAGGATCGCCATCACGGTGAGCTCGGGAGCGGTCATCTGGGCAGGGGTGTACGGGCGTTACGATCGGGAACGAATGGCGCGGATCAGCGCGCTCTTGTTCATTCGAGAACGGCCCCTGATCGACAGCTCGCGGGTGCGGTTCCGGAGCTCGGCGACCGTTCTCGTTTCCAACGGCGAATTCGGGTTCCCGGTTCCACTCGTCGTCACCTTCTCGGTGCGTCCTTCCTCACGCCGCTGTTTGTTGACGGTACGAGCCGCGATTTCCTTTGCTTTCTCCGGCTTTCTCCCTCGTTCCCGCTCGCTCTGCCGGATGTGCTCGTACTGTCTTTCATCTTTCGGGGTCCAGGCTTTCGGCATCACTCGTTCCCGTTCGGGACAGGATCTACGTTCATGGATTGTACTTTCTCGTCGGAACGCCGAGGCGCTGGCTGACGCTGATCTCGGCGAGTTGGCGGATCATCTTCCTGCCGCCCTCATCGGAACGCTGGAACACGGCGCAGAGCATGTCGATCTCTTCATCCGACTCTCCCCGAGATATGGTGAAGCCAAGAACCGGCTGTTCCGCGTCCCTGGTCTCTACCTTGAGCCAGGTGTTGTCGGGCTGGAGGGTGCACCGCACATACCCCTGGCTCGCTGCTCCGGTCTGATAGGCGACGGCATTTACGGCGGGAACCCCCTGGGCATTGGACATCTGTTCGTCGAGTGCACGTTCGACCTGCTGGCCGATCAGTTTCCGCATCGCCGTGAGCGAATCGTCTTCGATGTGCGACAACTCGATCTCGGAGGCGAAGAGCTCGCGGGCTTTTTCCCGGGCCTTCGTACTCCGGAGAACGCGCCCAGTCATCTGAACGACCTCACCGTTCCATTCGAAAACCACCGTTGCGGGATTTGTCGTCAACTCCGATTCGTGAACGGCCGTCAAGTGGGTGAGGGAAACTCGTGTGATGTAGACGAGGGTCGATCCGACATGTCCGGGGATCGGGTGATGCAGATGAACACTGAGAAACTGTCTCTGATTCGTCGGCCCGGTCACGGCGGACATTCTACTGTCACGCATGCGTCAAAATCGAGCCGTCCCCTCTCGAAAAGAGTCGCCGAGGTTGTTCAAAAAGCGAAATGATTTCGAGGCGAGAGCCGTTGAGAGGTTCAAATTAATAACTGATTTTGGTATCCTTTTTCAGGCAGGGGGGTCCGAGGAATGCAGGTGGGTTTTTCAGAGACGTGGAATGGCGCCAGACTCTGGCTATTGATGCTTGTAGTGGTGATAGCAGTTTCGGTGCCGGTCGAGGCGGCTTCCCTCAAGGGGTCGCGGTCCTCGCTGAAAAAGCAGAACCAGGTCGCTCGGCAGCACAACTATTCCTATCTCCGGAACGACTCCCAGGTGCGGACCTTCGTCAGGAGCGGTTACATCGTTCCGATTCGGGGCAACAGCGATTTCGAGCTCGTCGGCGTCAGCTCCCCCTATGCGCGCCCGGAGCTCGAGCTCTTCCTGAACAGACTCGCGTCGCAATATCGGGACCGATGCGGCGAGAAGCTGGTCGTGACCAGCCTCACGCGGCCGAAGAGCCGGCAGCCCCGAAACGCTTCTCCGCTGTCGGTGCATCCGACTGGTATGGCTCTCGACCTGCGGGTGCCTCGGTCATCGGCCTGCCGGAGGTGGCTCGAGGACACGTTGCTGTCGCTGGAGCGATCCGGCGTTCTGGACGCGACCCGTGAGCGAAGGCCGCCGCACTACCATGTCGCTGTCTATCCGCGGCAGTACGTCTCCTATGTTGCGAAGCTGACCGGTTCGAAGCCCGAAATCAGCCGGCCTGCGGCGACCCTGAAAAAGTACAAAGTTCAGAAGGGGGACAGCCTCTGGCTGATCGCGAGAAAGCACGGTACCTCGGTCGCCTCGATCAAGAAGGTCAACGATCTCGGATCGAACCTGATCAAGCCCGGCGATTCTCTCCGGATTCCCTGAACCGGCCTCCGATGATCGTTCCGGCGACGACCGAGTTGTCGGAGCCGCTGATGATCGAATCGAGCAGGCTTTCGCGGGTCCACCCCGCGAGCGAGGGCGCGGTCAGATCGATCACCGCATAGTCGGCGGGGTGACGAAGCGTTCCGCGAAGACTCGCGGCGCCTCCCTCGGTCGCGATTCGGAGCAGCTCGATCCCCATCATTCCCTTGCCGTCGACGAACGCCCCGCGCTTTTCGTGAACGAGCCGCTGTACGTACTCGAGCCATCGCATCTCTTCGACGAAACTGATCCGCGCATTCGAATCGGTCCCGAGCGAGAGCTGTGACCGGATCTCGGGCGCGAGCGGTTGCACGCCATCACCCAGATTCCCCTCCGTCAGCGGCGTGATGCATACGCGGCCGCCTCGCGAGGCGAGCTCCTCGAGCTCCGCCGGGGCAGTGTGAGTCGCGTGAACGGCCGTGAATCGCGAATCCGGCCCGAGCTCATCGAGGACGAGACGCATCGGGGTGGCGCCGTGAGCCGCCTGGCACTCCTCGATCTCCTGCCTCTGCTCTTCGAGGTGCATGTGAAAGGGGAGGTTCCGCTCCGCCGCCGCTTCCCACAAATGCTTCGCGCTCGCGAGCGAAACGGCTCGCAGGCTGTGGGCGGCGATTCCGAACGAGACCAGCTCGTTCGTGGTGCGCGCTCTCAGCCGGTCGAGAGTTTCGATGAATTCGGAGACCGACTCGCTTGCGAACCGAGCCTGCGCGGGCTCCAGCGGGGAGTCGAAGCCTCCGCGTTCGTAGTACGTCTGGAGCAGGACCATCCGAATCCCCGCCTCTGACGCCGCCTCGATCACCGCGTCGTCGAGATCCCATCGCCCGGAGCCGTGATGAAGATAGTGGAACTCCCCGACGGACGTGATCCCTCCGTTCCTCATCTCGGTAAACGCCTGCACCGCTGTGGCTTTCAAGGTTTCGGGATCGATCTCGTCGACCAGGGCGTACATCGCTTTGCGCCATGACCAGAAGCTGCCACGGCCGCCAGGAAAGCGCTCGGTTCGTCCGCGGAGGGCTCGTTGAAACGAATGTGAGTGGGCATTGACGAACCCGGGGATGAGCGCCTTCCCCTCGAGACGAAGATCGGCCCTTCGATTTCCCGCAGGCTCGATCGACGCGGATGAGTCTTCCTCGAAGGCGACCAGCCGGTCCGGCTCGAAGGCTTCGCCCGTCCAGACGAGATCGGCCTTGATCGTACGAGCGCCGGTCATGATTCGCGAATGCAGAAGGCGTGGATCATCGTGTCGAGAACCCGGGCCGCTTCCACCATCTCGGACCAGGGAACGAACTCGTTTGCCCGGTGTGCGACTTCAATCGAGCCGGGTCCGAAAAGCACGCATTCGAGACCGAGCTGCTCGAGCCAGCCGGCGTCGGTCGCGAAGGAGACTGCTTTCGAGTCGACCTGGCCGCGTTCCCTGCAGAGCCATTCGTGGACTTCGGCCTCCGCCGCGCAGATCATCGGCGGGCTCGAGCTGATCTCTTCGACCGTCGCGGTCGGTTCGGCGCTCGCCACCGTCTCGCTGATCCTTTCGAGGAAGGAGTGGCGGTCTCCCTTCGTCGAGGGCATCGGGCGAAGACCGAGCTCGATCAGGCACTCGGCCGGAACGATGTTGATCGCCGTACCCCCGGTGATCGTCGCGATGTTGAGCGGCTGCCATGGGACGGGTTCGAAATACCGGCTCAGTTCGAGACGCTCCTCTTCGAGTTGGCGCCGCAGCCCGGAAAGCGCCTCCAGGACAGGGATCGCGGACTCGATTGCGTTGCTTCCGAGATGCGGGTAGCCGCTGTGGGCCGATCGGCCCCGGATCGTTACGCGAAACTTACTGTGGCCCTTGTGCATCCGGACGACGGCAAGCCCCGTCGGCTCTCCGATGACCGTGGAGCGGGGGAGCGGCTCTTCCGGCGGCGATGCGACCAGCTGCTCTGCTCCGAGGCATCCCACTTCCTCGTCATAGGTGAACACGAGGACGAGAGGCCGACTCAGGCCGGAGGCTCGACGTGCCGCATTCATCGCGATCGCTAGGAAGCCCTTCATGTCGGAGCTTCCGCGAGCGAACAGAAGATCGTCTTTCTCCCGCACGGTGAACGGATCACTGAGCCAGTCATCCTCGACTGCGGGCACCGTGTCCATGTGACCGGAGAGGGTGAGGCCCTCCTGATCGCCGGTCGAAGGGCCCAGCCGGATGATCACGTTCGCCTTTTCTCCGCGACGATCCTTCAGAAATTCGATGCGTGCTCCGGTCGAGTCGAAGTAGTCGGCGATCTCGCCGACGAGCGGAAGATTGCTCTTCGCACTCGTCGAATCGTGCGAGATCAGACGATCGAAGAGCTGCCGGTCGGTGACGAGGCTGGGCATCCGGCGAAGTCTATCGCCATCCGATCTTACCGTGTGCCGCGGTCGGTATCGTCGCTGGTTTTCGACATGCCACCGGCTGGGGCAGGTCGGCCTCCCCCCTTCTAGGAGTAGCATAGTTCCCGAAAATGTTGTATAACGGTTTTCCTGTCGGTAACCATTCAGTCGTCAAACCACAACCCTTCACGAGGAAAAATATGCAGAGAATTCGAAATATCGTAGCGATTGTGGCTTTCCTTACCGTCGTCGGTGTTCCGGTGGCTTCAGCCAGTGACGCGGCGCCCAACGATGGGCGTTACATGATCGAGTTTCACGACTTCAAAGGCGCGGCTGCTGCTGTTCGCGCCGCTGGCGGGAGTCCGATCCATGAATTCCCCGCGATGCGGGTCGTCGCGGCTCACCTCCCTGCGCCAGCCCTTCACGGATTGCAGAGCAACCCGAACGTGAAGCTGATCGCTCCGGAACAGCGACGGTATCGTCTCGCACTCTGGTCCGACAGTACGGTGTCCGGTGAGACGACTCCCTACGGAGTTCAGATGGTGCAGTCGAATGTGGCGCCTTTCACCGACATTACCGCGGCAATCACGAACCGCACGATCTGTATCATCGATTCGGGTTACTACATCGAACATGAAGATCTGCCGTCCACCAATGTCACAGGCTACAACGGCAACCTCGCCTGGAACCAGGATGGCAGCGGTCACGGCACTCACGTGGCGGGAACCGTCGTGGCGACCGGCGGCAACGCGAAAGGTGTCGTCGGTGTGATCCCGAATGGGGTCAAGCTTTACATCGTCCGGGTGTTCGGAGACGACGGCACCTGGGCGTACGAGTCGGATCTGATCGACGCACTCGGGCGCTGCCAGGACGGCGGCGCCAATGTGGTCAGCATGAGCCTCGGTGGTGGCAAACCGATTGGCCCCTGGGAGCAGAACGCATTCGACAACGCCTACAATGCGGGCGTTCTTTCGATCGCCGCAGCGGGAAATGCGGGAGACACGAGCACTTCTTATCCAGCCGGGCACGGCAGCGTCGTCTCGGTCGCAGCAGTCGATGCCGACGAGATCGTCGCTGATTTTTCTCAGAAGAACGCCGACGTCGAGATCGCTGCGCCTGGTGTGTCCGTTCTCTCGACCCTTCCCTTCGATGAGACAAACACGCTCACTGTTTCGGATGGGACGAGTTACAGCGGCGGACACATCCACAATTCTCCGAGGACCAGCGGAATCACTGGCGATCTCGCGGACGGCGGTCTTTGCGACGGCGTCGGGGCATGGAGCGGAAACGTTGTTCTCTGCCAGCGAGGCACGATCAGCTTCAAACAGAAACTGGATAACGTTGAAGCTGGCGGAGGTGTTGCCGGCGTCATCTACAACAACGTCTCCGGCGGCTTTCTCGGAACCTGTGATGACGGCACCGGTACGACATGCACGATCACGGGGCTCAGCCTGAGTATGGAACAGGGCGATGCGGCGAAAGCCTACTTCGGGCTCACCAGCACCGTGGTCAGCACGATCACTCAGCCCGCAAGCGGCTACGACTACTACAACGGCACCTCCATGGCCACTCCGCACGTTTCGGCGGTAGCCGGTCTGGTGTGGAGCTACAACACCGGATTGACCAACCAGCAGATCCGTGACGCCCTCAACGCCACGGCGCTCGATAAAGGCGCCGCCGGACGGGATGATGCCTACGGCTACGGGATCGTTCAGGCCAAAGACGCCTTCTGCTATCTCAATCCCGCTCATACCGCATGCGGTGGCGGAGGCGAGACCAACAGTCCGCCGTCCGCGAGTTTCACCCACAGCACGAGCGACCTGACCGCCAGCTTCACCGACACGAGCACCGACTCCGACGGCACCATCGCGTCATGGAGCTGGGATTTCGGAGACGGAAGCGGCACCTCGACTGCGCAGCATCCGAGCTACACATACGCTGCCGAGGGAACCTATACGGTCTCGCTGACGGTGACCGACGATGATGGCGCAACTGCCAGCGCGAGCAATTCCGTAACGGTGAGCAGCGGATCGACCGGCGGGATCACTCTGAGCGCCACGGGATACAAGGTCAAAGGTGTGCATCACGCCGACCTGAGCTGGAGCGGAGCGACGTCCACGGATGTCGACATCTTCCGAAACGGGTCGAAGATCACGACCACGGCGAACGATGGGTTCCACACGGACAACATCGGGAACAAGGGCGGCGGCTCCTACACCTACAAGGTGTGCGAGGCTGGCACTTCCACCTGTTCCAACGAGGCTAGCGTGACTTTCTGATCGAAGTCAGGACTGGAAAAGGCCCCCCTCCGGGAGGGCCTTTTTTTGTTTGGCGATGAGTCAACGAACGAAGATCAGCCGATTGAACAGCCGCCTGTCGGTCAGTGGGGAGATGCCATCGCCCGCAAGGTCTACCGGTGAAGGATGATTTTGCCGAAATGCCCGGACGACGCCATTCTTTCGTGAGCTTTTGAAGCGTCGGCCATCGGGAAGACCGAATCGACGATCGGCGTGAGCCGTCCGGCTTTGAGAGCGTCGCCGAAGCGTTCGAGGAACTTCTCCACGATGAACGCCTTCGCGCCGTCCGGTTGATTCCGAAGCGTTGAGCCGCGGATCGTCAGGCGCTTCCGAAGCAGCATCGTGAAATCGAGCTCCGCGGATCGCGATCCCATCGAGCCGATGCTGACGATCCGGGCATCGAGGTTCGCCAGATCGAGGTTCGCGTCGAGCCAGGTCGCTCCGGTGTGATCGAGAATCACGTCGAAGCCGCGGAAGCGCTCCCTGGCTTTGCCGGGCCAGTCGGAATCGTTGTAATCGAAGCCCGCCGTGGCACCGAGCTCGATGCATCGCTCAGCGCGCGCAGGGTCTCCTGCCGTCACAATCACCCGGACGTCCGCCTCGCGGCAGAGCTGGATCGCCGAGGTTCCGACGCCGCCGCTTCCTCCATGCACGAGGATCTGGTCCTCGTCGCGAGCTTCGCCGAGCATGAAGATGTTGAAGAACGCGGTCAGGAAAGTCTCAGGGAAGCCGCCGGCGGCAATCAGATTGAGGGCCGGAGGAACCGCGATGACGGAGCCGGCGTCGACCGCCGCGAGCTCGGCGTAGCCGCCGCCGGAGAGCAGCGCCATCACTCGATCTCCTTCTGTGAATGCGACGCCCGGAGGTGCTTTCCGCACGTGCCCCGCGCACTCGAGCCCGAGAACAGGGGAGGCGCCCTCCGGGGCGGGGTAGAGGCCGCGGCGCTGCAGAAGATCCGCCCGGTTGACTCCGGCCGCCTTAACCTCGATCAGCACCTCGTCTGGTCCCGGATCCGGATCATCGACCTCCGCTAGCTCCAGGGCCCCGGTCGCCGGATCGATGTTAATCGCTCTCATCTCTCAGCTCCCGCCTCGTGCGCAGCTCGGATCTGGATCACCATGGGCCCGATGGTAAACGAGATGGGACCTCCATTCTGCTGATTAGATCGCCTCGATCGGAGTTCCGTCAGGGAGTCTCCAGCTCCCGGAAATGTGGTCAACAGCGGAATGGGAAGGACGATAAACGTGAATGATTTACGTAATTGATTGCTCGTTGGGATGAAGCGCTGGCGATGATGTCAAACTCGGCCGAAATGTGATGAACAGCCAATAACATCTGGCATCTCGCTTGCGTTTGTTACGGGTCGACAGGTCTGCTTCGAGGGGAGGGGAAGAAGGGGAGAGCGAGATTGCAATCGGAAAATGACACCGCGGGGCTCAGGAGAGCCCTCGTTGTTGAAGACGAGCACACGATCGCCATGCTGATCGCCGCGGTTGCGCAGCGCGCCGGATTTGCGGTCGATCACGCCGCTGATGGAGCCGAAGCGGTGCGGGCGATGGACGATCACGACTACGCCGTCGTCATACTCGATCTGATGCTGCCTCGCGTGAACGGCTGGCAGGTCCTCGAGCACATCGAGGAGAAGGGATGTGCCGGCTGCGTCGTCATCGTCTCTGCGGGATCCGACAGCGACCTCGCGAAGGTCGACGCGTCGATCGTCCGGAAGGTCATCCAGAAACCGTTCGACGTCAACGAGCTGGAGCAGATCCTAGCCAGTATTCATCGGGATGCGGAAGGAGCGCCCGTCGTCGCCTCTTCGGAACGGCTGAAAGTAGCGGCGAAAGACGAGGAGTCTGGCAGCGGAGAAGGCGCCCGATCGAAAACCGCGACGCGCTCCGAAGTCGAGGACCTGAACGGCCCGGAATAGGCCGATGATCCCGAGGGATCCGCATCCTGTCCCGAATCTGACAGAATCGGGCGTATGCATCTCGAACGACCTCTCGATGCCCTCGAGATTCGCGTGCTCGGAGCACTGCTCGAAAAGCAGCTCGCGACACCCGATGTCTATCCGCTGACGCTCAACAGCCTGGTCTCCGCATGTAATCAGAAATCGAATCGCCAGCCGGTGATGGAGCTCGCTCCCGGCGATATTGGAAAGGCGCTGAAGCGGTTGCAGGCTCTTCAGCTCGTCTGGGAGATTCATGGTGGACGGGTCGACCACTACGATCATCGTCTCGACGGCCGGTGGGGACTTTCGCCGCCGACGCGTGCACTCATGGCGTTGCTGATGCTGAGGGGTCCGCAGACCGCGGGTGAGCTTCGAGCGAGAAGCGAACGGCTCTTCACCTTCGACTCGATCGAACAGGCAGAAGGGGAGCTTCGCTACCTCTCCCAGGGGGACGAGCCTCTCGTTCGTGAGCTCGAGCGGAGACCGGGACAGAAGGAAAATCGGTGGACACATCTCATTGGTGAGCACGTGGAGCAGGGCGAATCGGTGTCGGCGGAGCCGGCGCGGCCGACGCCCGTAGCGGAATCGATTACTCGCCGGCTCGAGACGCTGGAGGAGTCGGTGGAGCAGCTTCGGGAGGAGCTCGTCGCGCTCCGGCAGGCGCTCGGCGAGTGAAACTCCGCCGGCCTCGCCATTTGACCGCCGACGGGCGGCACTAATAAACTCGAACGAAACGGGTTCCGCAGCATGAATCCGGCGTCGCGAAAGTGGCGTTGACACCCGGAAAGCGCATTTTCACCCCCTGATACTGGAGCCGCATGACCTACGATCCCTTCAAGACCGTCCGCAAACTCGATCTCGCCGGGGGAGCTTCCGTCAGCTACTGCTCTCTCCCTGCGCTCGCCGAAGCAGGTGTTGGCGACGTTTCGAGACTCCCCGTGTCGATCCGCATCGTGCTCGAGTCGGTTCTTCGTAATGCGGACGGCTCGAAGATCACCGAGCAGGATGTCCGAAACATTGCGGGATGGAAGGCGAAAGCCGAACGCACCGAGGAGGTGCCGTTCGTGGTGGCGCGCATCATCCTGCAGGATTTCACCGGTGTGCCGCTTCTGGTCGATCTCGCCGCGATGCGCTCGGCCGCGGACAAATTCGGCGTCGATCCCGCGAAGATCGAACCGCTCGTGCCGGTGGATCTGGTCGTCGATCACTCTGTCCAGGTCGACTTCTTCGGAACCGAGGATGCGATGAAGAAGAATCTCGCGAGAGAGTTCGAGCGGAATCGCGAGCGATACGAGTTTCTGAAGTGGGGGATGCAGGCGTTCGACGGTTTCGGTGTCATCCCTCCAGGCATCGGAATCGTCCACCAGGTCAATCTCGAATACCTCGCTCAGGGTGTGATCGAGAAGGACGGCTTCGTCTATCCGGACACGCTGGTCGGAACCGACTCGCATACGACGATGATCAACGGTCTCGGAGTCGTCGGATGGGGCGTCGGCGGAATCGAAGCCGAAGCGGGGATGCTGGGACAGCCGATCTACATCCTCACTCCGGATGTCGTGGGAGTGAACATGTCGGGCCGTCTGAACGAGGGGGTCACGGCGACCGATCTCGCGCTCCACATCACCGAGCTCCTGCGAAAGAAGGGTGTCGTCGGCAAATTCGTCGAGTTTCACGGCGCAGGCGCTGCTTCGCTCTCGCTCGCCGACCGTGCGACGATCGCGAACATGTCGCCGGAGTACGGCGCGACGATGGGCTTCTTCCCGGTCGACGACAAGACATCCGAGTATCTGGTCGCCACCGGTCGCGGGGAGGAGAAGGTCGATCGCTTCCGTCGTTACTTTGAAGCGCAGCAGATGTGGGGGATCCCGCTTGCTGGCGAGTGTGATTACACGTCAGTCGTCGACCTCGACCTCTCTTCCGTGACCCCGAGCGTGTCCGGGCCGAAGCGACCGCAGGACAGGATCGATCTCAGGATGCTCGGCGGGACCTTCCGAGGACTTCTTCGCAAACCGTTCGGCGATGGGGGATACGGATTGGCCGAGGATCAGCTCGAGTCCTCGGGAGAATGCGCAGTCGGCAGCGTCGGTCCCCGACATACGTATTCATCGGGCGGAGGCGAACAGGATCCCGCGAGCCTCCCCAGCCGGTCGAAGGACACAAATCCGGAAACCGAGATCGAGATGATGAACAATCGGCCGACGCCCGACGTAGTCCTCGACGAGGACGGCAGTCCGGCAGTGGTCTGCCTGCACCATGGCGACGTGGTAATTGCCGCGATCACGTCCTGTACGAACACGTCGAATCCTTCGGTGATGATCGGGGCGGGGCTGCTCGCGAAGAAGGCCCTCGAGCGGGGACTCATCGTCCCGGCTTACGTGAAGACTTCGCTGGCGCCCGGCTCGCGAGTGGTGACCGACTACCTGGTGAAGAGCGGCCTGCAGGAATCCCTCGACCGGCTCGGGTTCAATCTCGTCGGGTACGGATGCACGACATGCATCGGAAACTCCGGACCCCTCGATCCGGGAATCGAGCAAACAATTGCCGACAAGGAGCTTGTCGCTGCGAGCGTTCTCAGCGGCAACCGGAACTTCGAGGCGCGGATTCATCAGAACGTCAAAGCGAACTTTCTGATGAGCCCCCCGCTGGTCGTTGCGTTCGCGCTGGCAGGCCGCGTCGACATCGATCTGACGTCCGATCCGATTGGAGAGGGGAGCGACGGAGAGCCGGTCTATCTGCGCGACCTCTGGCCATCGACTGACGAGATCACCGAGGCGCTTCGGGGGGCGATGGACCCCGAGACGTTCCGCCGGCTCTACAAGGACTTCGCGAGTCAGAATCCGATGTGGCAGGAGATCGAAGGAGCGACCGGCGTGCTGTACGACTGGAAGCCGTCCACTTACATCGAGCACCCGCCGTTTTTCGAAGGCTTCGCAAAAGAGCCCGGCCGAATTTCCGACGTCGCGGGTGCGCGGGCGCTGGCGATCTTCGCCGACTCGGTCACGACCGATCACATCTCGCCGGCCGGAGCAATCCAGGGCGATTCACCCGCAGGCCGATACCTGGTGGAGCAGGGGGTCGAGCCGAAAGACTTCAACAGCTACGGGTCCCGCCGCGGCAACGACCGCGTCATGACCCGGGGAACTTTCGCCAACGTTCGGATCAAGAACCAGATGGTCCCGGGGGTGGAGGGGGGCGTGACCATTCTCCAGCCGACCGGCGAGCAGATGTCGATCTACGATGCAGCGGTGAGGTACCGGGAGGCGGGGGTGCCGCTGGTCGTTCTCGCCGGAAAGGAGTACGGAACAGGCAGCTCACGCGACTGGGCGGCGAAGGGCACGCAGCTCCTCGGGGTGCGCATGGTCATCGCTGAGAGCTTCGAGCGGATTCATCGAAGCAACCTGATCGGGATGGGCGTCCTGCCATGCCAGTTCGAGCCTGGCGTCTCCCCCGCAACTCTCGGGCTCGACGGAACCGAGCAGTTCGACCTGCTCGGAATCGCCGGAGGAATCGAGCCGAGACAGAAGGCGAGGCTGCTCATTCATCGAGGTGGCGGCAACGACGAGGAGATCGTCGTGACCGTGCGCCTCGATACGCCCGTCGAGGTCGACTACTTCGAGCACGGGGGGATCCTTCCGTACGTGCTCCGTCAGATTGCGGCGGCGTGAGAGTAAAAGAGTGAAGAGTGAAGGGTGAAGAGTGAAAAGAGACGAGACGCTCTTGTCCTTCACGAGCCCCCGCTCGCAATGCGACTTCGTCAATCTGTGTGCAACCGGCAACCGGCAACCGGCAACTGACAACCTCAAACTTCCAGCCTCGAACCTCCAACCTCCAACCTGCTGAGCAGCTGGCCGTGCCAGCTGTCGGCCGCGCGTTTCACGAACGCTCGACGGAAATCGCCCAGCGACTCGGAGAGGGTGTCGTAGACCTCGCTCTCGCCGGTAACGGCTCCCGTTTCGGCGAGACGCTGAAAGGAAACGCGGTCCGTCCGGACGGGCTCGTCCCCTTCGCCGCGATAGTAGATGCTGGTCGAGTCGAGAAAGTCGGTCCCGGCGGCTTCGCCGGCGGAGCGCATGAACCGGAAGAGCCGGTCGATCGAGCAGCCGGAAGGCGACGCCGACTCATCGGCGGCAATGACGATGAATCGGTCATCGACGATCGACCATGCCGCCGATATGTTCGAGCCGTGAGCCGCCCACGTTTCGAGGAATGCGGCGAGATCGCGAGCGAGCCGTCCGCGTTCGGATTCCTCGATCGGAACGGTCGACGGGAAGATCCAGACGCGGGAATGGTCGGGGAGCTCTTCGATCGGGACGAGTGCCATGGTCACCACTCCTCGACCGCGACCCTGACGATCTCGGCCTGCTGCTGTTCGTGACGACGGTGGGATCCGGTCGCCGGTGACGCGCTGAAGTTGCGACCGACGTAGCGGAGCTCCTTCCCTTCCATGAGCGTCATGAGCCGTTCATCGACGAAATCCCAGCCGCCCATGTTCCGCGGTTCTTCCTGAACCCAGAGCACTTCTTTCGCGTTCGGATAGCGGGCGAACGCGTCGGCGAGAAACTTCCGCGGCCAGGGGTAGAACTGCTCGAGTCTGATGATCGCCAGCCGGCCTTTCGACTTCTCTTCACGGGCCTTTGCGAGGTCATAGTAGATCTTGCCTGAAGTGACGACGATCCTTTCGACTGATGTGGTATCGGCACCGTTCTCCGAAAAGGACGGGTCGTCCAGAACGGGATAAAAGCGCCCGCTGAAAAACTCTTCGAGGGTCGATGTGGCCGGCGGATACCGGAGCAGGAACTTCGGAGTCATGATGATCAGCGGCTTGCGCGGCTCGTTCCGCAGCTGCCGGCGGAGCACGTGAAAGTACTGCGCCGAGGATGTCGCATTGACGACCTGCATGTTGCCCTCGGCGCAAAGGACGAGGAACCGCTCGAGTCTTGCGCTCGAGTGCTCCGGCCCCTGCCCCTCGTAGCCGTGAGGAAGAAGCATGACCAGTCCGCTGTGCTGATTCCATTTCTCCTCGGAGCTCGAGATGAACTGATCGATGATGATCTGAGCACCGTTCATGAAGTCGCCGAACTGCGCCTCCCATGCGACGAGCGCGTCGGGATCAGCCACGGAAAAACCGTACTCGAATCCGAGCACTGCGTACTCGGAGAGGAGCGAATCGTAAATCGCCAGGTTGATCGGTGCGCCTTCGAAATGCTCCTCGGCGTCGTCGACGGGTGCCTGTATGGCCGGATTCGCTTCGCTGTAGGTTTCGCGTGCTTCGGGGGCGTTCTTCGCCAGAATGTTGAGTGGAATCCACGGTCTGCCTGTTTCGTAATCGCGCAGCACCGCGTGTCGCTGAGAAAACGTTCCGCGCGTCGTGTCCTGTCCGGTGATCCGGACTCTGAAGCCTTCGGTGAGCAGACTGCCGATTGCCAGCGCCTCGCCGGTCGCCCAGTCGATCCGCTCTTCTCCCGTCATCATCTTCCGCCGCTTTTCGAGAAACGACTCGAGCCGCGGGTGAAGATTGAACTCCGGTGGAAGAGTGAGAAGAGCCTGGCCAACACGCTCGAGAGTCTCCTGCGAAATCGATGTATCGGGTGAAGGCGCGTCCTGGATACCGGTTTCTTCCTCGTCGGTCCAGAGCGCCGGGCCGGTCGGTTCGGGTGGCTTCGATTCCTTCGTCCGGTCGAGTGCGCTCTGAAGCTTGTCCTTGTAATCGTCGAGCCACTTTTCGGCTTCGTCGGGGTCGATGTCACCCTTCCGCAGAAGCGTCTCCGTGTAGATCTTCCGTACCGATCGGTGATCCTTGATCAGCGCATACATCTTCGGCTGAGTGATCGATGGATCGTCGGCCTCGTTGTGACCGTGACGCCGGTAGCAGACCATGTCGATGACGACGTCCTTCTTGAACTTCTGTCGGAAGGCCCAGGCCAGCTCGACCGCACGGACGCAGGCTTCGGGATCGTCGCCATTGCAGTGAAAGATCGGAGCCTGGATCATCTTCGCGACGTCGGTGGCATACACCGACGACCGCGCATGCTCCGGCGTCGTCGTGAAGCCGATCTGGTTGTTGATGACGAGATGAATCGTGCCGCCCGTCCGAAACCCGTGGAGCTGCGAAAGGTTCAGAACCTCGGCCACGACACCCTGGCCGGCGAAAGCAGCGTCACCGTGAATGAGAATCGGAAACACCTTCTCCCGTTCATAGTCGTTGATGAGTTTCTGTTTTGCCCGGGTCATTCCCTCGGCGACTGGGTTGACCGCCTCGAGATGCGAGGGATTCGAAGCGAGCGCGATGTCGAGAGTCGCTCCGGAGGGAGCCACGTGCTGACCGCGCGCCCCGAGGTGGTACTTGACGTCACCAGAACCCTGGGTGGTTGCGGGATCGATGTCGCCCTCGAACTCCGAGAAAATCTTTTCGTACGATTTTCCCATGATGTTCGCGAGCACGGTCAGGCGCCCACGATGCGCCATTCCCATCACCGCTTCCTTCGAGCCTTCGTCGGCCGCGAGATTCAGAAGGTGATCGAGCATCGGAATGAAAGTCTCGGAGCCTTCGAGTGAAAAGCGTTTGTGACCGACGTACTTGACGTGAAGAAAACGCTCGAACGCCTCGGCGTCATTGAGCTTCTTCAGGATGCGTCGCTTCGTTTCGCCCGAGAGCTGCCACGAGTTTCGGGTCGGCTCCATCCGTTCCTGCAGCCACTTCTTCTCGATCGGCTCCTGAATGTGCATGTACTCCGCGCCCAGCCGCCCGCAGTAGGTCTTCCGGAGAGTGTCGAGGATGTCCCGGAGCGGAGCAGTCTGCTTTCCACACAGCCCTCCGCAGATGAACTGGCGATCGAGATCCCAGAGGGTATAGCCGTAATAGACAGGATTCAGCTCGGGATGATGCGACAGCCGGTACTCGAGGGGGTTGAGATCGGCGATCAGATGCCCGCGCACGCGATACGCATTGATCATGCTGAGAACGCCGGCCTGCCTGGTCGGCGCCGAGGCGCGCGACTCGGCAAATCCCTCGGCGTGATTGTCGTCATGCGTCCAGTGAACCGGTGCGAATGGTACGCGCAGGCTCCTGAAGATCTCGTCGTAAAAGTTCTCCGCTCCGAGCAGAAACTCGTGGATGCGGGCGAGAAAAGCACCCGATTCGGCTCCCTGAATGATCCGGTGGTCGTAGGTGCTCGTCATCGTCATGACCTTCGAGATCCCGAGGTCGGCGAGTATCGCGGGATCGGCGGCCGAGAACTCGGCGGGATAATCGATCTGACCCGTCGCGATGATCGTTCCCTGACTCGGCATCAGCCGCGGGACCGACGCGACCGTGCCGATCATTCCGGGATTCGTGAGCGAGATGTTCGTTCCCCCGAAGTCTTCGAGCGTCAGCTTGTTGTTTCTCGAACGCCGGATGATGTCGTTGTAGGCGCGGAAAAACCCCGCGAAGTCGAGCGTCTGCGCTGCCTTGATGCTCGGTACGACGAGCGTTCGGGTGCCGTCCTTCTTCTCGATGTCCACGGCGAGCCCGAGATTGAGGTCGCGGTGATCGACCCGGACCGGCTGGCCATCCTGAACCGCGTAGGAGGAGTACATCCGCGGAAACTCGATCCCGGCTTTCACGATCGCCCACGCGATGATGTGGGTGAACGAAACCTTGGCGTGACCGTAGAGGTTTTGATGGTCGTTGATCGTCCGGCGGTTCTCCTCGAGCGCTTTCGTCGCGAGAGTTCGAACCGTCGTCGCCGTCGGGAGACCGAGTGACGCCTCCATGTTCTCGACGATCTTGGAGGCGATCCCCCGAAGTGGAGTGATCTCGGCGCTCTCGGAAGGATCCGGCGCGACGGGCGCTTCGTTCAGCGGGCGGGAGCGAGGAGCTTTCGCTTCCTCCTTCCGAGCCTGCTGCTGCGCCTCCTTACCGTTACCGCCGTCCGGCGCCGGCGTGGTGACGCGCGGTTCCACCGTCGTGGGCGTGTAATCCTGAAAGAACTCCTGCCATGATTCTCCGACCGATTCCGGGTCGTGGAGATATTTCTCGTACAGATCTTCGATGAATGCGATGTTCGTCCCGTAGGTGGGTGTGGCGCTCATTTTTCCTTCGTCGTCAGAGGTTTGATTCGATTTCGGACATTCGGCTCTCAACCGTTTCGCAACCTGCGAGGCGATGAAGCAATTTCGACAGGATTGCCATGTCTGGTCTCAACCTGGAGCTCAGCTCCGGAAGTATCGCATTTTTGGCTCGATCCGGGAGTCGAGGTCAGGTCCAACCCGGAACCCCGGACGAAAACTTTGCAAACTCCCTCCCGTATCAGATCATTGAGCGATGGACGAGACACCCCAGACCCCGACACCACCACCACCGCCTCCACCCGAGAGGCCGCGGGGAATCTCCGAATCCGAGACAGCGGGGGATCTCCAGACCCTCCGTACCTTCTATCTCGTCTCCGCCATCGTCAACGGCATCGCGGCGATCGGCTGGGCACTGACCGCTGTGATCGTCGGGGTGACCACCTGCGGATTCGGTTGCATCGTCGTAGTCATCCCGATCTTTGCGGTCGTCGCGCTGTACATGGACGTCGAGAGTATCCGCCGGATCGACCGCGGACTCGGAGCGGGAGATTCGTCATTCCTGCTCAGCACGGCAATTCTCGACATCGTCGCCGGCATCTGCGGCTCGGTCGTGCCGATCGTCTTCGGTGTGCTCGAGATCGTCTGGCTCTATCGTCCTGCGATTCAGGCAAAGTTCTACGGTCTGCCAGGCCAGCCGGGCGACCAGAGCCCCCCTCCGCCCGCGGCTCGCTGACCGGCGGCGAGGTTCCCAGCCCCTCCCGGTACCGCAACTGCAAGCGTCCGCATCGTGATCGTCGTCCGGCATTCCGAAGGCGAACGGGACTTCACCGAGCTGGCCGGAATTCTCGTCTCGGCGAACCGGACGATCATGGATGTTTCCGTCGTTGCCCGCGAGAAGATTTTCGGCCCGGACGCTCGCGGGACCCCGCAGACGATCGTCGCAGTCGAGAACGGGCGGATCCTCGGGTTCGCAACGCTCTGTGGACGTGTCGTACGCCTGATTGCCGTCCTGCCCGAAAATCAGCGAAAGGGAATCGGCCGCCGCCTTCTCGAGGAAGCCGAAAAGATCATCTTCGCCGAATCCGATCGCGTCGTCGTCGCAGCAGGGCCCGGCAACTATCTCGTCCCCGGAGTCAGCCTCGACGACGAGCCGACGCAGCGCTTCTTCCAGGCGCTCGGCTATTCGGCCCACGAGGAGGATGCGATCGACCTCCGCTCGGAGTTGCCGCAATTCGCCCCACGGATTCCCTCCGGCACAGTCATTCGAAGACCGGCTCCGGAGGAGCGGGACCGCGTGGTCCGATGGGTCGGAGAACATTTCGCATTCTCCTGGGGATGGGAGATCGGGCGCGCGTTCGACGACGACGCGCGCAGCGGATGCCTCCTTGCGGAAGTCGACGGTGACCCGGCGGGCTTCGCCGGCTGGGAGATCAACAACCGGGGACTCGGGACGTTCGGGCCGCAGGGGGTCGTCGGAAGCCACCGCTCGAAGGGGCTCGGAGGTGCTCTGCTGATGGAGGCACTCCAGCAGCTCGCTCGGGCAGGCTACCGCGAGGTGCACATTCCCTGGGTCTCATCCATCGAATACTATCGGCGATATACCGGGGCTCGGGTGGTGGCACGCTACGCGCGTCTCGAAAAGAGAAAGAG
Source organism: Acidobacteriota bacterium (assembly GCA_019347945.1). NCBI lineage: Bacteria > Pseudomonadati > Acidobacteriota > Acidobacteriota bacterium. The sequence continues at coordinate 79,570 of JAHWKK010000013.1, forward strand.
GAAGGAGAAGGCTTGAGGCGGCGAAGCGGGCGTCGGAAACCGAGGAAAAAGCGACCTTCGAAGAGAACATTTCTTCCCACGGCGATCGGGACGACCGGTGGAGTTCTGCTCGCCACAGCCGCTTTCTGGTTCTTTCGCGAGCAGGCCAAGCACGTCGTCGGAGGGCGCACCGACCTTTTCGACGACTCGATCCTCGATCTCGTCCATTCGACTCACAGCGAGCGAAAGGACCGGATTGTTCGAGCATCGACCTTTCTGGGCGAGCACTTCGCGATCGGCGCCGCTGCGTATCTGACCGCGCTCACGCTGAACCGGAGAGGGCGGAGTGTCGAAGCTTGGACAGTCCTGATCTCGACCGGGGGAGCGATGGCGCTGAACACGGCGATGAAGGCCATCTTTCAGCGCCAGCGCCCCCAGGAACGGCTCCGTAGAATCCGACTTCCAAAATCTCACTCGTTCCCCAGCGGGCACTCCCTGCTTTCCGCCGCCACCTATCCGATCGTCGCTCATCAGCTCGTATCGTCCCGGTCAGTCTCCACGCAGATCATCACGCAGCTCGTGGCGAACAGTATCGTCATCTCGGTCGGTTACTCGCGAATCTACTTCGGCGTTCACTTTCCATCCGATGTTCTGGGTGGGTTCGCCGCCGGCTTCGGCTGGCTCGGACTCACCGCTCTGAGTCACGCGGCTGCCGCAAAGGAATGACCGGCCGGGTTTTCCAGGTATAGGCCGCATGAAGCTTTCGAGCCGCCGGGCCTTCGCCTGGCGCCTGACACGCGCGACTGTTCGTCGCGCGGCACAAATCTGAAAGGAGTTGCTATCTCAATGTCTGATATCAGGAAGGTCGGAGTCCTGGGCTGCGGCCTGATGGGCTCCGGAATCGCGCAGGTCTCCGCGCAGGCCGGCTACGAAACGATCGTTGCAGAGGTGGAGCAGAAGTTCCTCGACAAAGGAATGGGATCGATCGAGAAGAGTCTCGGAAAGTTCGTGGAGAAGGGGAAGATGGAATCTGCCGACCGTGACGCGTGCCTCACGCGTCTGAGCGGCACGACGAGTCTGGAAGATCTTGCAGAATGCGACATCGTCATCGAAGCGATCATCGAGAACATCGAGACGAAAAACTCGACCTTCAGAGCGCTCGACGGAATTGTGAAAAAAGATGCCATCTTCGCGTCCAACACCTCGTCTCTGACGATCACCGAGATCTCGATGGCGACGTCCCGGCCCGAGAAGTTCGTCGGTCTCCATTTCTTCAACCCGGTCCCGATGATGAAGCTCGTCGAGGTCGTTCGCACGATCATCACCTCGGATGAAACCTTCGATCGCGCATTCCGCTTTGCGGGCTCCCTCGGAAAGGAGGCCGTGGCGGCCAGGGACAACTCCGGGTTCATCGTCAATCGTCTGCTCGTTCCGTATCTGCTCGACGCGATCCGTGCATATGAGGAGGGTGTCGGCTCGATCGCCGACATCGACAAGGCGATGATGCTCGGATGCGGATACCCGATGGGTCCCTTCACGCTTCTCGACTTCGTCGGCCTCGATACGACCTGGTACATCACCCGGGTGATGTTCGAGGAGTATCGGGAGCGGCGCTTCGCGTCGCCGCCTCTGCTGCGGAAGATGGTGCTCGCAGGCCGTCACGGACGGAAGACCGGAGCCGGGTTCTACGACTACTCGGGAGAGAAGCCCGTTCCGATGGATGCGGGGTCGAATCGATGAGCGCGCTCGACAAGCTGAATCTCGACAACGTCCGGACCGAAAATCGCGACGGAATCCTGGTCGTCACGATCGACCGGCCCAAGGTGCTCAACGCGTTGAATGCGCAGACCGTCGAGGAGATCGGCCAGGTGTTCGATGCCGCCCGAGAGGATTCGAGCGTCCAGGCGGTCATCATCACCGGCGGTGGCGAGAAGGCATTCGTCGCAGGGGCGGACATCGGCGAGCTCGCGAAGAAAACCCCTGTCACCGGCAAGGAAACCTCCGAGCGTGGACAGGCGATCCTCGGACGGATCGAGCGATTTCCCAGAATCGTCATCGCCGCGATCAACGGCTACGCCCTCGGTGGCGGATGCGAGCTCGCCCTCGCGTGTCACATCCGGATCGCGGCCGACTCCGCGAAGATCGGTCTTCCCGAGGTCACGCTCGGCATCATTCCGGGTTACGGCGGCACCCAGCGCGCGGTCCGGCTCCTCGGAAAGGGGAGAGCACTCGAGCTGATCTGTACCGGCGACATGATCTCCGCCGCTGAAGCGGAGAGGATCGGTCTGGTCAATCGCGTCGTTCCGGCCGCCGAGCTGATGGAGACGGCGGAAAAGATGGCGAGAACGGTCGCCTCCCGCGGACCACTCGCCGTCCGCGCCGCGATCGAAGCGATCAACAGCGGCGCCGAAATGCCCCAGAACGAGGGGGAGTTCCTCGAGGCGACCCTTTTCGGACTTCTCTGCGCGAGCGAGGACACGAAAGAAGGGATGAACGCCTTTCTGGAGAAGCGGAAGCCGGCGTTCAAAAACAGGTAGAAAGAAGAGTGAAGAGTGAAGAGTGAAGAGTGAAAAAAAAGAGATGCCGTGAAAGTAACCTCCACGGACATCTCACCGTGACTCACGATCCCCCGCCCGGATTCTTCGCCCGCACTGCGCCGGGCTCAGAATGACGAGTGTTGTGTTTGCGCAAAGTAACGGTCATAGACGAATGTTTGCTCTCGCGAAACCCAAGCACTCGTCATCCTGAGCCGCCGAAGGACGGCGAAGGATCTGGGGGCAGGCTCGTGAGTCAAGGTGAGATGTCCGGAGGAGTTACTTTCAGGCCATCTCTTTTTTCACTCTTCACTCTTCACTCTTCACTCCAACCTATTCTCAGTTGCGGATGAAAGCCTTGCCGCCGTCGAGCAGGCGTTTCAGCTCTTTCGGACCGCAGGCTTCCCCATAGAGGCGGGCGACCGGTTCGGTACCCGACAGCCGGAACAGCAGCCAGGTGCGGTCGTCGAAAACGAGCTTCACGCCATCCGTTCGATCGACGCTTTCGACCTTCAACCCGGCGACCTCGGCGGGAGGATTTGCGAGCTTGGTCTCGAGCGATTCCTGGAGCGGCCCGGTCAGCCGCATGTCGATCCGCTTCGATACATGGGTGCCGAACTCGTCGTAGAGCTCGCGTGTCAGCTCCGGTATCGTCTTCCCCGTGACGGCGACCATCTCGGCGACGAGCAGACAGGCGAGAATGCCGTCCTTCTCCGGGAGATGTCCGTAGATGGAAAGGCCGGCGCTCTCTTCGCCGCCCATCGCGATGGCGTCTTCGAGAATCAGCTCGCCGATATATTTGAATCCGACGGGCGTCTCGTAGACCGGGATGTCCAGTTTGTCGCCGATCTTGTCGATGATGTGAGTGGTCGCGACGGAGCGGGCGAGCCCGCCGGGAAGTTTCTTGATGCGCTTGAGATAGACGGCGAGAAGCGCGAGCACCAGATTGGGAGAGACGAATCGCCCCCGGTGATCGACGATGCCGAAACGGTCGGCATCTCCATCGGTCGCGAGGCCGAGATTCAGCTTCTCGGCGACCACCAGCTTTCGCAGATCCTGAAGATTCTTCTGGTTGCACTCCGGAGAGAACCCTCCGAAGTAGGGATCGCGGTAATTGTGAATGATCCTGACGGTGACGTCGGCGGTGAGAAGCACGAAGTCGAGATATTCGCGCGCCGTCCCGTAGAGCGAATCGACGCCGATCTTCAACCCGGCCTTTCCGATCTGCGCCACATCGACGAGATCCCCGATCCGCTCGATGTAACGCTCCCGGGGGTCGATCGTCTTGATGAGCTCGTCCTTCCGATAGACGTCGATGTGTTCGCCGGTCGACTCGACCGCATTGATCTCCGTCTCGATCGCCTGGGTCACCTCGGGAAGCGCGGGGGCGCCGTTCGCGGTGGAAAACTTCAGACCGTTGTATTCCGGAGGATTGTGCGACGCGGTGAAGTTGATTGCACCAATGGCTCCACGCCGGACCGTTTCGAAGGAGACCGCAGGGGTCGGAAGATCGCGGGAGCAGAGCAGCGCTCGAAAATCGTTGTAGGCGAGGATCTTCGCAGCCTCCGCGGCGAACTTTTCGGAAAGGAAGCGTGTGTCGTATCCGATCACCACGCCGGCCGAAGGATCGGCGCCCGATTCGCGGAGATAGTTGCAGATGCCCTGGGTGGCAACACGCACCTGCTCGAACGTGAAGTCCTCGCCAATGACGCCGCGCCACCCGGAAGTACCGAATTTGATCATCAGAAGGGAATGAGGCGAAAAAATCGTCGAGTCCGCCTGTTCTCGCTGGCCCCATTCAAGCATAATCGAAGCCCGGATGGCTGACCAGTCCAAGATCCTGATCGCGGACGACGACCCCGCGATCGTGAGGCTCCTGAGCGCGCTGCTCAAGCCGCTGGACGCCGAGATTTTCACCGCTTCCGACGGAGCCGAGGCGCTCGAGCAGGCCAGGAAAATTCTGCCCGATGTGGCGATCATCGATGTGGTGATGCCGGAAAAGAGCGGCTGGGAAGTCTGCCAGACGCTCAAGAATGTGAAGAGAACCAACCCGATCAAGATCGTTCTGATGACGGGAAAAGGGGAAGTGAAGGACCGCCTGACCGGGCTCCAGCTCGGAGCGGACGACTACATCGTGAAGCCATTCGATGGCAACGACGTCACGTGGCGGATCAGCCGGCTCCTCGACCTTCGCCAGCGCCAGCAGGGAGAGATCGCGGAAGACGACGAGATCCGCTCTCTCGTCCATGACGCCGCAACCGATCTCCCGACGATCTCCGCCTGCGTGCCGAGAATGAAGGAAATGCTCATCGAGCACGGACTGCTCGGCATCATTTACGTCGACGTCGAGGAGATGGAGCAAGTCGAGGTCGAGTACGGCTGGGCGTTCTTCGACGAGTTGTTGCGCGCAGCCTCCTCGCTTGTGGAGAAAGAGGCCAAGGCGAACGGCGGGACGGCCTGTGTCAGCCGGGTCGGTTCCTCCGGCTTCTACGTCTTCAAAACCGGCACCCGCGGGTCAATCGGAGCCGAAGCCACAGCGCTGGCGAAGAACATCCACGAGCGGCTCTCCGACGCTCTGCTCGACCGCTATCCGCAGTTCTCTTCCGGCGAGCTCGTATTTTTCACCGGTATCGCCGTGGTCAACTATTCGCCGCAGATCCGGCTCGAGCGACAGATCTACAAAGGACTCCAGCAGGCTTTCGATACCGTTCGTGACGCCGAGGCGCAAACGAGGCGAGGACTGGTCGAGGAGATGGAGACGATCATCAATGAGAAGAAGGTCCGTGTGCTCTTCCAGCCGATCGTGGAAGCCTCGGATCTCTCCATTTTCGGTTACGAGCTTCTGACGCGAGGCCCGGCAAGCTCGTCGTTCCGGAACTCCGACATCCTGTTCGAGTTCGCCCGGCGCAACGGCCTTGCCTGGGCTCTCGAGCAGGTCGCCATCGAGTGCATGGTCAGAAAGCTCGGGCGCGAAAAACTCGAGGATCGGGCGCTTCTGATCAATCTCGAGGCGGAAACCGTCGATGCCTTCACACGCCAGTTCGACGAAATGATGTCGGAGGTCGGAGAGCACCCGGAGCGCCTGGTGTTCGAGCTGACCGAGCGCGCGGCCATCGAGGATTTCTCATCCTTCCGCGAGACTCTGTCGAGACTGAAGGCACACGGCGTGTCGATCGCAATCGACGACGCCGGATCAGGCTACGCTTCGCTCGAAGCGATTGCCTCGCTCGCACCCAACTATCTCAAGATCGCGAAGGGACTCGTCTCGGCGCTCTCTTCCGAGCCGATCAAACAGGATCTGATGAAGCTCCTCGTCGATCTCGCCCAACGGATCGGCGCCAGGACGATTGCCGAAGGAATCGAGACCGAAGAGGAATACGAGTGGTGCAGGACGCTCGGAATCGATCTCCTCCAGGGCTTCTACTTCGCGATGCCGTCCGAGGAGCTCGTCACAGCGATCGAGCCGCGCACGCGACGCAAGCGCGCAGCAGGATGATCCCCGGCTCGGCATCCGCGCTCGCGCGGCAACTGATCGACATCCCTTCTCTGACCGATGAGGAAGGACCGCTGGCGGCGTTCCTCGCCCGGATGCTCCCGTCAGCAGGATTCGAATGCCGCACGCTCCCCGTCGACGACGGGAATCCGGAGAGGGTGAGTCTCCTCGCCACCGCTCCCGATCGGATTCCGCGCGCGCTTCTCTGCACCCACCTCGATACCGTGCCCCCATTCATCGCATCGTCCGAAGACGACGAATGGATTTTCGGTCGGGGTGCCTGCGACGCGAAAGGAATCATGGCGGCGATGATCCTTGCGGCGAGCGACCTTCTCGAAAAAGGGTTCTGCGATGCAGGCCTCCTCTTTCTCGCGGGGGAAGAGACCGATTCGATCGGCGCAAAAAGAGCCAACGAACAGCTCGCCGATCTCGGCGTCGAGCTCGTGATCGTCGGCGAGCCGACCGACGGTCGGTTCGTCGAAGCCTGCAAGGGGACGCTGACGGCCGAAGTGCGATTCGACGGCAAGGCGGCCCATTCGGCCTACCCGGAGCGCGGCGAGTCCGCCATATCGAAGGCCGCGCGGGCCGTCGTCGCGATCGAGGAAACCGACTGGGGAACCGACGATTCGATTGGCCAGGCCTCGGCCAACGTCGGGATCATCTCCGGTGGCCGCAAACCGAACGTGGTTCCGGATGAAGCGTCGCTGACTGTCATGATCCGTACAGTTGAGGATATGAACCGATCATTAGAGCGGTTGAAACGAACCGTTGACCTGTTCGGCGGCCGGATCGCCCATCACCACGGAACCTCCCCGGTGATCTTCGAGGTGCCGGAGGGGGAAGAAGGGATCAGCGTCGGATTCGGTACCGACGCCCCCTACCTCGGCAATCTCGGACGCCGGATCCTTTACGGTCCGGGATCGATTCACGATGCTCACACCCCTCACGAGCGGATTCGGAAGCCCGACATCGAAGCGGCTCGCGCGGTTTACGCGCGCATCGTGCAGAATTCGCTTCGCTAGTTGCCCGGCTTGCGGCACCGGAGCGGTCGACCGCACGATGGAGCATCGAAATAATGGAGAGGCGGCAAGTGTAACGCGTGGCGTCCGGCAATTCCGGGGATCCCGGTTCTGCGAAAGAAGGAAAACGATGGCAAAACTCGAACAGGAGATCTATCTGGTCAGCCCGAGGCGGACGCCCATCGGGCGATTCGGGGGGACACTGCTCCCCCTCAGCGCCGCGGATCTCGGGGTGGCCGCTGCGAAGGGGTCGCTCGACGCGGCCGGGCTCGATCCCGAAGCGCTCGACGAGGTGATCTTCGGCAATGCGCGCCAGGCGGGAGTCGGTCCGAACGTGGCGCGGCAGATCGCCCTGCGGTCGGGCGCAACACACGAGACGCCGGCCTGGACGGTCAACCAGGCGTGCGGCTCCGGCATGCGCGCGATCATCAATGCTGCCGACCAGATCCGCCTCGGTAACGCGAAGCTCGTTCTCGCTGGCGGGACCGAGTCGATGTCCAACACTCCGTATCTGCTCACCAACGCCCGATGGGGTCTTCGGATGGGCAACGGCGAGGTCGTCGACGGGATGACGAGGGACGGATTCTTCTGCCCGCTCGCCGACGAGATGATGGGCGCCACGGCGGAAACACTCGCGGACCAGTACGGAATCTCGAGAGACGAGCAGGACGAGCTCGCCGTTCGGAGCCAGCAGAGGGCGGGGAAGGCATGGGACGACGAAGCCTTCGCCGGTGAGATCGTTCCGGTGGAGATCCAGACGCGGAAGGACTCGACGACGCTCGATCGCGACGAGCATCCGCGACCGGATACGTCGGTCGAAAAGATGAAGAAGCTTCCTCCGGTCTTCCGCGATGGCGGAACCGTTCATGCGGGCAACGCGTCGGGAGTGACCGACGGCGCCTCCGCGATGATCGTCGCGAGCGCCGAAGCGGTGAAAGCGCACGGACTCACTCCGCTGGCGCGTCTGGCCGGCTACGCGCAGGCGGGAGTGGATCCGAAGGTAATGGGGATCGGTCCCGTACCGGCCACAAAACAGATCCTCGAGGAGAACGGGATCTCGCTCGACGAGATCGGCCTCATCGAGCTGAACGAGGCGTTCGCCGCGCAGGTGATCGCATGCGACCGTGAGCTCCATCTCGATCCGGAGCGCCTCAATGTGCACGGAGGCGCGATCGCCCTCGGACATCCGATCGGCGCGACCGGAGCCCGGATCACGACGACGCTCGCTCATGCGATGAGCCGGAGAAACGAACGACTCGGTCTCGCAACCCTATGCATTTCCGGGGGGATGGGACTCGCGCTGCTTCTGGAACGCTGCTGATGAGCGGGATCTGGACCGACAGCCATTGTCATCTGGCGATGGCCGAGGATGCGCGCGCGGCGCTCGACCGCGCGCGCGGCGATGGAGTCCGCGGCTTCGTCGTTCCGGGGACGACGCTGGAGGATTCCCGGGAGTGTGTCCGGCTCGCCGCTGAAGAACAGGACGTCTGGGCGGCCGTCGGGTTCCATCCCCACGAGGCGAAGGACTGCGACGATGCTGCGTTCGTTGAGATCGAGCTCCTCGCCGGAAGGGAGAGAGTCGTGGCGGTGGGGGAGGTCGGTCTCGATTATCACTATGACTTTTCTCCGCGCTCGACCCAGCGCGAGGTTCTCGCGAGACACATGGATCTCGCGAGACGGAAGAGTCTTCCGCTCATCGTGCATAACCGGGAATCGACCAGCGATCTCCTCGAGATTCTTCGGAGCGAGCCCGGGCGAGAATGCCGAGGCATCCTCCATTCATTCACCGAAAACTACGAGGTGGCGAAGGAGCTGATCGATGCCGGATGGGTGATCTCGTTCTCCGGAATCGTGACGTTCCGAACCGCGGAAGACCTGCGGGCGACCGCCCGAAAACTTCCGCCCGAATCGGTGCTGATCGAGACCGACACCCCCTACCTCGCTCCGGTGCCGAAGCGGGGGAAGACCAACGAGCCTTCGTTTGTCCGCTACATCGGCGAGCTGCTGGCCGATTTGTGGAACATCCCCGCGGAAGAGGTGGCGCGGATCACGACGGCGAACTTCGAGCGGGTGTTCGGCGTGGAGGTCGGGTGATCCGGCATCCGGACGTCTCGGTCGTCGTCCCCGTCCGGAATGAGCGGGAATGCCTCCGGCTGCTGTGCGACGAGACGGCGGCGGCTCTCGCCACCGCGCCGTTCACCTGGGAGCTGATCCTCGTCGATGACGGCAGCACCGACGGAAGCCAATCGGTCATCCGGGAGCTCGCGGCGGAGCGCATCTGGGTGCGGGCGCTGATTCTCGATCGCAACCACGGCCAGACCGCTGCTCTCGATGCGGGATGGCGTCGGGCAGACGGGCGTTATCTCGCCTCAATGGACGCCGATCTCCAGAACGATCCCGCCGATCTGATCGCCCTGTGGCGGCGTCTCCAGGGAAACGGAGACGCGCCGGACATGGTCGCCGGTATTCGTGCCCGGCGGCGCGACACCTTGTGGAAGAAGATCCAGAGCCGCATCGGGAACGCCATTCGAAACTGGATCACGCAGGATCACATCACGGATACCGGCTGCTCGCTGAAGATGATGAAGCGGGAGTGTCTCGATCGGATCACGCTCTTCCGCGGCATGCACCGGTTCCTTCCGACGCTCGTGAGGATGCAGGGATACACCGTCGTCGAGCTTCCCGTCGGCCATCGTCCCCGCCGCTTCGGTGAGACCAAATATGGCGTGCTCGACAGGGCGTGGCGGGGCCTGGTCGACTGCATCGCCATTCGCTGGATGAAGAGCCGCCTTCCGGCGTATCGTGTCGAGGAGAAGCGATGAGCCTCAATCCGGCGGAATGGGACATATGGGTCGCGATCGGCTTTCTGGGCCAGCTCTGCTTCTCCGCGAGGTTCCTCATCCAATGGGTCTCCTCCGAGAGGGAGCGGAAGAGCGTCATCCCGATTTACTTCTGGTACTTTTCGCTCATTGGCGGGATGATTCTGGCCGTGTACGCATTTCACCGGCGTGATCCCGTCTTCCTGCTCGGACAGAGTATGGGGATCCTGATCTACGTCCGGAATCTGATGCTCATCCATCGCGCGCGCCGCGCCGGAAAGCAACCGGGTTTGCCGGAGATACCTGTTTGAAAGATTCGATGAAACTCGCCATTCACATTCCAGCATGGAACGAAGAATCCACGATCGAGACGGCGATCCGTTCTCTTCCCCGAAGGTTGAGGGGATTCAGCGAAGTCCTGATCTTCGTCGTCGATGACGGCAGCACCGACCGGACCGCGGAGATCGCGGAGGAAGCGGGCGCCACGGTCGTCAGGCTGCTCAACCATCAGGGACTCTCCGCAGCGTTTCGCAAGGGGATCGATGCTGCGCTGGCAGCGGGCGCGGATGTCATCGTCAATACCGACGCCGACAATCAGTACGAAGCTCAGGACATCGAAGCCCTCGTCGCACCGATTCTCGATGGACGCGCCGATGTCGTCATCGGTGATCGCGTGATCGCCCGGTCGCCGCACATGGGTCCGCTCAAACGCTTCCTCCAGTCGCTCGGCTCCCGCGCCGTCAGCATTGCGTCGGGTATCAGCCTTCCGGACGTGACGAGCGGATTTCGCGCGTTCTCCCGCGAGGCCGCGATGAGGCTGAACGTCTTCAACTCGTTCACCTACACTCTCGAGACGATCATCCAGGCGGGCCATCACAACCTCGAGGTGCGGGCCGTTCCGGTCCGGACCAACGCCCCCGTCCGCCCGTCGCGGCTATACGGGAGCATCTTCTCGTATCTCTGGCGATCGGTGCTGACGATCTTCCGTGTCTATACGCTCTACCGGCCGCTGCGGACGTTCCTCTGGATCGGGGCTCTTCTCTTTCTCGGTGGCGCGCTGATCGGTGGAAGGTTCCTCGTCGAGTACCTCGCGGGGGACGGAGCCGGGCACATACAGAGCCTGATTCTCGCTGCCGTTCTCCTGATCAGCGGCTTCCAGACGATTCTCTTCGGCATCATCGCAGATCTCATCTCGGTGAACCGGAGACTCCATGAGGAGAGCCTCGTCAGGCTGCGAAAGCTCGAGCTGCGGCCTCGTTTTGCTCGAAAAGGTCGTCCCGCAGCTCCGGAAGCGCCGGCGAAGACCGCGGGGGAGAGCATTCCGGACGAAGGGGAGTCGCAGTGGGTCTGGATCGCGGGCGACGAGGAAGAGATCGAGCCGGTGCGCGGTTCCCGGCCGCGCCGCCGTCGCCGCGGTCGAAGCGGGGGAGAGCATCGCGTGACCGATCCCCGCGATCGCAAACACCAGCCCCGCCTCCACAACGACGACGACTAGCGCCGGGAACGCCGAACTTCACCGTAGCGCAGGCTCTCCAATCCGTCGCCAGGACGCGGCGCTACGAAGACCGGCTAATCGACCACAACTCTGATCTCGCATGCCGCTCACGGTCCGTCCCCAGGCCGGGGAGGTTTAACGTTGACGGTCAAAGCGAAGATGACGTCGACGGGTTCACCGTCGAGCGTTCCCGGGCGGAACTTCCACTTCTTGACCGCTTCCACCGCGCTGTCCGTCGCAAACCCAAGAGGCTTCAACACCCGGACGTCTACGACTTTTCCGTTGCGGTCGATGACTGCTTCGAGGATTACGATGCCCGAAACGTTTGCCGCTCTGGCGACTTCCGATAGCACGGGCTCGACCCGCTCGAGGACGACGGGCGCCGTTACGTCACCGCCGACTCTGAGAGCCCTTTCCCGAATCTGGCCGGACTCCGAGAGGCGCTCCGGAACCTCGACCCCGGCTTCCTCCAAAACGGACCTCAAATCCGCGATCTGGGGGTGGCTCGAATCGATATTCTCTGCCATCTCGCGCAGGCCCGAAGCCGCGGTGAAAAACGGATCGAACGCCCGCGCCTTACGCCAGGTCTCGATCGCTCCCGCGTAATCCCCCTCATGGATCGCGGCGGAGAGGCGTCGGCCGAAGCGGTCCGATTTCGACTGCCTCAGCATGGCGTCGGACTCCGAAGGAACTTTCTCGATCCATAATTCGACCGCGATTAGGTTCGAGATGTACTCGGCAGACTCGTTGCCCAAATGCCATTGTCTCGAGAACTCCCCGTTCGTATAGACAGCATCACCGTCGATCGGTAACGCGTGATCGCTCTCCTCCCACCTCGCCCGCTGAAACTCGCCATCGGATCCGGCGCTGATCAGACGGTACCCATCCGCGCCGATCTCGATCTCGATTGGGTGTCCCCATCCATCGGTTCGTTCCGGTGGAAACATGTTTACGCCAAGGCGGGACAGGGCGTAAATGGAGACAACCGTTACGCAAAAGCGATAACCGCTCGGTAGCCCCAAGCCCACTGGCTGGTGGCGCAGGTCTCCAGCCTGCGCTATGGAAGCCTGCGATACGTGGATGAGAACCCTTTGCAGGCGGAAGCCCCAGGAATCCTTCCCCGCGCGCCGGCCCTGCTTTTACACGGCCGTGACCTGTACGGAGATCCAGTCTGCTATCGTGCCGGGCCATGAGACCCGCCCGCGCGGCCGCGCTCGTTCTCCTTCTTCTCCTCCCTTCGGTTCTCCTCGCTGCGCAGATCCCCGAGCCGGTCCGGCCGATGTCGGGTGCCGAGCTCGACACCGCGATCAGGAAACTCCCCGTCCTCCGCAGCGCCCTCTACATCGCCGCCCATCCGGACGACGAGAACACCGCGATGATCACCTGGCTCGGCAACGAGAAGCTCGCCCGCGCCGGCTACCTCGCGATGACACGAGGGGACGGCGGGCAGAATCTCATCGGGGGCGACATCGGGCCGAAGCTCGGGGTGATCCGCACCTGGGAGCTGTTGAGAGCCCGGGAGATCGACGGAGGGCATCAGTTCTTCACGCGCGCCATCGACTTCGGTTACTCCAAAAGCTCCGAGGAGACGCTCGCGATCTGGGGCCACCGGGAGATCCTTCGCGACGTCGTCCGGATCATTCGCGACTTTCGCCCGGACGTGCTGATCACGCGATTTCCGGTCGAGGCGGACACGCACGGGCACCACACCGCCTCCGCCATCCTCGCGAACGAAGCCTTCCGGCTCGCCGGTGATCCGGCGGCCTTTCCCGACCTCGGATTGCCGCCGTGGCAGCCGAAGAGAATCTTCTGGAACACCTGGCAGCCCGACAGCGCGGAGCCCGGAACCGTGCTCGAAATCGACCTCGGTGGCTACGACCCCCTGCGAGGCGAGTCGTGGCCGGAGGTCGCGGCGAGAAGCCGCACGATGCACAAGAGCCAGGGATTCGGCGCGGGCGGAACGCGTGGCCCCCTGACCAACCACCTGGTTCTGACCGGCGGCGAACCGGTTCAGACGGGCATATTCGACGGGGTCGGGTCTGGCTGGGAGCGGGTCGAAGGATCGGAGCGCGTCTCGGCGATCTTCGACCGGATCGTCAGCGAGCTCGACGTCACCCGCCCGGCCAGGAGCATTCCCGCGCTGATCGAGGCGAGGCGTGAACTGCGGAAACTTCCGGATTCCCACTGGGTGCTCATCAAGAGCGAAGACCTCGACCGGATCATCCTGAGCGCCGCGGGAGTCTGGATCGAAGCGCTCGCCGACCGAACCAGCGTCGTTCCGGGGCAGTCGATCGACGTCGCGGTCACGGCCGTCGCCAGAACTGCTCCCGCGAGCTTTTCGGTCGCGGCCGGCGGTGACCCCAACCTAATGGGGCGCGAAGCGATCAACGAGCGCTTCGCTGCCTCGGTGCCGCTCACCGTACCTCCGGACGCGGAACCGAGCCAGCCCGTGTGGCTTCGCGAGCCGCCGCTGGCGGGGCGCCATCAGATCGCCGATCCCTCACTCGTCGGAGCGCCGGTCGGCCCGGCGCCGCTGAGCGTCCCGGTCACCGTAGGGATCGCGGGCGAGACGATCGAGATCGAAGTCCCGGTCCTCCGTCGCGAAGTCGATCGCGTCCGCGGCGAGATCTGGGATCCCGTTCTGATCGTCCCTCACGTCACCGTCGGTGTGGAGCCGGCCCCGCTGCTCATACCGGGAGAAGGGGCGCGAAAAACGACCGCCCGGATCACCCTCACCAACAACGGCGCGACCGTCTCCGGCCGTTTGCGCCTCTCGCTTCCCGAGGGGTGGCGGGTCGCTGACGAGGCGATTCCCCTCACCATCGATGCGGGCGAGACGCTCACGCGCGAGCTCGAGATCGCCGCTCCAGACCGCCAGTCGACCGGTACGCTGCGAGCCGCGTTCGAGTTGGACGAGGGCACCTTCGATCGGAGCATGTCGATCCTCGAGTACGACCACATCCCTCGAACCGCCGTGTTCGAGCCGGCCGAAACGAAGCTCGTCCGGATACCGCTCGAGGTCACGGGTGACCGGGTGGGATACATCCCCGGTTCAGGAGACGCCATTCCAGCGGCACTGGAAGCTGTCGGGCTCGAAGTCGTCACGCTGAGCCCGTCGTTTTCCCTCTCCGATCTCGAGGCTCTCGATGCGCTCGTTCTCGGGATCCGAGCGCTCAATGTTCACGATGATCTCGGGAGCCGTCTGAACCAGATCTCCGACTGGGTCTCCGAGGGAGGCCGGGTGATCGTGCAGTACAACACCGCGGGACGATCCGGCTCGACGATCTCATTTCCCGATCCGCTCGCAATCGGGCGGGATCGCGTCACCGTCGAGGAGGCCCCTGTCCGCCTTCTCCGCGAGAATCATCCACTCCTGGTCCATCCCAATCGAATCACGCCCGCCGATTTCGAGGGCTGGGTGCAGGAGCGGGGACTCTACTTCGCGGAGAGCTGGAGCGACCGCTGGCAGCCGATTCTCGGAATGACCGAGCCGGGCGAGAGCGAGGTCCTCGGTTCGCTCCTCGTCCTGCCACACGGCGAGGGAGCTTACATCTACACCGGGATCTCCTTTTTCAGACAGCTGCCCGCGGGAGTTCCCGGGGCGTGGCGGCTCTTCGCCAACCTGGTGTCCGGAGAAAGCGATGACTGACGAAGTCCGCAAGCCTCTCCCGGACGACTCGCCGCGATGGAAGTGGGTGTACGCAATCGTGCTCGGTGAGCTCGCGCTGCTCGTTTTCCTGATGTGGATCTTCACGAAAGCGTTCGAGTGACCGACGGATGACCGGACTCGACTGGCTCGTTCTCGTCGCATCGCTCGTTTTCATCGTCGCGTACGGTCTGTGGAAGGGGAGAGGGAACCGCGATCTCGACGGCTACATCCTCGCCGATCGCAGCCTTCCCTGGTGGACAATCGCGCTGTCGGTCATGGCGACGCAGGCGAGCGCGATCACCTTCATCTCGACGCCGGGGCAGGCGTACGCCGACGGGATGCGGTTCGTCCAGTTCTACTTCGGCCTTCCGATCGGGATGGTCATTCTCTCGATCACCGTCATCCCGATCTACCACCGCCTCAGGGTCTACACGGCGTACGAGTACCTCGAGGGGCGATTCGATCTGAAGACGCGCGTTCTCGCCGCGGGGCTGTTCCTGATTCAGCGGGGGCTCGCGGCCGGTCTCACGATCTTCGCGCCGGCATTGATCCTCTCGCTGATTCTCGGATGGAACCTTCAGCTGACGACCGTCATCATCGGCGTGCTCGTGGTGATCTACACCGCTCTCGGGGGAACGAAGGCGGTGAACTACACGAACTTCCACCAGCTTCTGATCGCGATGTCGGGCGTGATCGCCGCGTTTCTCTTCGCGATCTGGAAATTGCCCTCGGGGGTCGGATTCACCGACGCGGTCCACGTCGCAGGAGAGCTCGGCAGGCTGAACGCGATCGACTTCTCCTTCGACTGGCAGAATCGCTATACCTTCTGGTCGGGGGTGATCGGCGGGATGTTTCTGCAGCTTTCCTACTTCGGCACCGACCAGAGTCAGGTGCAGCGTTATCTCACGGGTAGCTCGATCACGCAGAGCCGCATCGCGCTTCTCTTCAACGGCATGGTGAAGGTGCCGATGCAGTTCTTCATCCTTTTCGTCGGAGCGATGGTCTTCGCGTTCTACACCTTCACCACGCCGCCCGTATTCTTCAACCCGACCGAGACGGCAAAGGTCGAAGCGAGCGCGCTCGCGCCGGAGTGGAGTGCAGCCGAGGAGGAGTACCTCGCTGCCGGCGCGGAGAGGGAACGGGCAGCGATGGAGTATGTCCGTGCGAGAAACACCGGCGCCGAGGATCGCGCCGCGGCGGATCTCGACGCGGCAAACCGCGATCTGATCGCCGCCCGCGCGGGAGCGATCTCGGTGATGAAAGCGAGCGACGAAGGCGCCGACGACAACGACACCAACTTCATCTTCCTCACCTTCGTGCTGCAGTACCTTCCCGCGGGGCTCGTGGGACTCGTCATCGCGGCCGTGTTTGCCGCCTCGATGTCGTCGACCGCCTCGGAGCTCAATGCGCTCGCTTCGACGACGGTGGTCGACTTTTACAGGAGGATGTTCCGGAAGGAGACCTCCGACAGGCACGACGTTCTCGTCTCGAAGATCGCAACAGTCTTCTGGGGTTTTCTCGCGATTCTGTTCGCGATGTACGCGAACCGGCTCGGTACGCTGGTCGAGGCGGTGAACGAGATCGGATCGCTTTTTTATGGAACGATTCTCGGAATCTTCCTCGTCGCGTTCTATCTGAAGCGGGTGGGGGCGACCGCGACCTTCGCGGCAGCGCTCATTGCCGAGGGGATCGTGATCTGGTGCAGGTTGGCGACGCCGGTGGCGTGGCTGTGGTTCAACGCGATCGGGTGCATTGCCGTGATCGTGCTCGCGCTGCTGCTCCAGCCTCTGATCGGCAGGGGCGCGCCTGGCAGCGAGCGGCGAATTTGAGTAGGATAACGGGACGATCACGCAGGGCGTGAGGCAGGGAGTCGTCGTGAACATCGTCAAAAACCGGCACAACGACGTGACCGTGCTCGACATCCAGGGCGTCATCAAACTGGGAGAGAGCGCGAGGGAGTTCTCGGGATTCCTCGAGAAGGTTCTCAACGAGGAGTCGGGCCCGGTCCTGATCAACTTCGAAGGGATCAACTACATGGACTCGACGGGTCTGGGCGAGCTGATCGGCTATCTTCAGAAGTTCGAGGGGCGTGAGCGAAAGATGGCTCTTCTCAATCCGTCCAACAGAATCCTGGCGCTGCTCCGGATCACGAAGCTCGACACGGTGTTCAAGATCTTCGAGTCCCGCGACGAGGCGTTCGCGTACCTCGAAGGGGCGCGAGCCAGCTGACCAGGAGGATTCTGGGCGTGGGGCGCGGACATCGTTCCCGGGTTGAGCGAGAAACTCGAAACAGGGCGCGTTCACGGGCGCGAGCGCGTTCACGGGCACGGGCGCGTTCACGGGCACGGGAAAAGACTTTATGGAACCGGGCACGGGCACGGGCGCGTTCACGGGCACGGGAAAAGACTTATGGGACCGGGCACGGGCGCGTTCACGGGCACGGGAAAAGACTATGGAACCGGGCACGGGCACGGGCGGGTTCACGGGCACGGGAAAAGACTTTATGGAACCGGGCACGGGCACGGGCAAATCAACGACTCTGGCACGACAGAATGAGTTTAGTCAGCATCTGAACGAGCCGGTGGAGACGCTCTTTGCTGATTTCAGCATCTGTTTCGGACACAACGCCCAGCGCTAAGCCTGCGTCGATCACTCCTGCACATTCGGTCGCGGACGCTCGTGCCCGGGCGTAAAAGGCAGCCTTGTCTGCAGCTGAAAATTTTCCTGCCCCCTCGGCGATATTCAGTGTGACGCTCAGAGCGGCTCTGCGCAGCTGATCGGACAGATAGCTTCGCCCGCGAGGCAGCGAATCAACGATACGTTCCGCGATCGGTAGAAACTCGAGCGAAACCCGGTAAACATCGAGTTTTTCGTGGTCGAACGGCATGAGATTGATCGAACCGAGTTTAACCTAACAGGCCCTCGACGCATCTTTCCGTGCCGATGCCCGGCATTTTGTCCCGTGCCCGTGAACATGCCCGCGCCCGTGTCCGGTCTTTAAAGTCCGTGCCCGTGAACATGCCCGCGCCCGTGCCCGGTCTTTAAAGTCCGTGGCCGTGAACATGCCCGCGCCCGGTCTTTAAGTCCGCCGTGAACGTGACCGTGTCCGGTCTTTAAAGTCCGTGCCCGTGAACGTGCCCGCGCCCGTGCCCGGTCTTTCCCGGACAGAGGGGCCCGGCGTTCTCTTCACCTTGCGAGCCCTCCTCGGCTCGTGTAGCATTTGCCGGCCTTTTCAAGGCGAGTGACGAATGACTCAATCCTTCATTCCTGTCCTGATTCTTCTTCTGTTTGCGATCGTTCTCGGAGCCGTCATGCTTGGTCTGGCGTACATCGGGGGATCGCACGCCCGGAGTCCGCAGAAGCTGGGGCCGTACGAGAGCGGTGTCCCGCAGCTCGACGTCTCCAGGAAGCGGTTCAATGTCCGCTTTTACAAGGTCGCGATGTCATTCATCATCTTCGACATCGAGGCGGTGTTCATCTTTGCCTGGGCGGTGATCTATCGGGAGACGACCACCGGCGGCGGCGAGCTCAACTGGCTGCCGTTCATCGCAATGATGATCTTCACGCTGCCGATTGCCCTCGGTTTTCTCTACGAGTGGAAGAAAGGTACTTTCGACTGGACCTGATTCATGGCCGATCTTCATCCTGACAGCCCATACATGCCCCACCGTCACCCCGAACCGGGGGCGACATTCGAGTGGGACGAGGAGCAGAGACGGGAGCTCGATCGGATTCTCGAGCGTTATCCGACGAAACAGGCTGCCCTGCTCCCGGTCCTCCATCTCGCGCAGCGAAAGGTCGGCTGGCTCCCGCCGCACGTCATCGTGAAGGTCTCCGAGACGCTCGGGCTGACCCCGGCCTGGGTCTTCGGCGTCGTCACCTTCTACAACATGTACAACCAGAAGCCCCGGGGGAAGTACTTTCTCCAGGTCTGCACGAATCTGAGCTGCATGTTGCGCGACGCCTACGACATCTACGACCACCTCTGCTCGCGGCTTCGTGTGAAACCGGGCCACAACACCGAGGACGGCAAGTTCACCGTTCTCGAGGTCGAGTGCCTCGGTTCATGCAACACGGCGCCGGTGGTTCAGGTCAACGACGATTACCACGAGAACATGACGATCGAGAAGATCGACGATCTGATCGAGACGCTTCCATGACCGAGCCAATCAGGGTTCTCACGCGCAACATCGACGAGCCGGACTCGGCATCGATCGACACGTACCTCCGGACCGGAGGCTACAAGGCGCTCGAGAAGGCGTTGTCGATGAAGCCGGCCGAGCTGATCGACATGGTCAAGGCCTCCGAGCTTCGTGGCAGGGGAGGCGCCGGGTTTCCGACCGGCATGAAGTGGGGCTTCGTCCCGCAGGACAGCGGAAAGCCCGTCTATCTCCTCTGCAACGCCGACGAAGCGGAGCCCGGGACATTCAAGGATCGGCTGATCATCGAGAAGGATCCTCATCTCATGATCGAGGGGATGATCATCTCCGCTTACGCGATTGGCTCGGGACCGATGTCGTACATCTACATTCGAGGCGAGTTCGCGTACGGCGCGAAAGTACTCGAAAAAGCGCTCGCCGAGGCGCGCGAGAAGGGCTTTCTCGGGAAGAACATCCTCGGAAGCGGCTTCGATCACGACGTGACGGTGCATCGCGGAGCAGGAGCGTACATCTGCGGCGAGGAGACGGGACTCATCGAGTCGCTCGAGGGGAAGCGTGGCGAGCCGCGCGTCAAACCTCCCTTTCCGGCGGTCGTCGGCGTCTTCGGAGCGCCAACCGTCGTCAACAACGTCGAAACGATCGCCTGCGTGACGCTGATTGTCGAAAAGGGTCCGGACTGGTTCAGGAGCATCGGCGTCGAGAAGAACACCGGCCCGAAGCTCTATTGCGTTTCGGGGCACGTGAAGAAGCCGGGTGTCTACGAGTTCCCGATGACGGTGAACCTGAAGGAGCTGATCGTCGACCACTGCGGCGGAACCGCGAGCGGGCTGCCGATCAAGGCGGTCATTCCGGGGGGAGGCTCGGCGCCGATCCTGAAGCCGGACGAGATCGACATCCCTCTCACCTTCGACGCCGTTCAGAAGGCGGGGTCGATGCTCGGCTCGGCTGCGATCATGGTGATGGACGAGAGCGCCTGCATCGTCGAGTGCGTCTGGCGGCTCGTGAAGTTCTTCGCCCACGAGTCGTGCGGGCAGTGCACGCCGTGCCGCGAGGGCTGCAACTGGATGGAGTCGGTGCTCCACCGGCTCGAAACGGGGCAGGGGCGCCAGGAAGATGCCGATCTTCTCCTCGACATGTCGGACAACATCGGCGGCAAGAGCCTCTGCGCTCTGGGAGATGCCGCGATCGGCCCGGTCATCTCGGGGGTTCAGAAGTTCCGCGACGAGTTCCTCTACCACGTCGAGCACAAGAGCTGTCTGCCGGGCACCAAACGCTACCGGCGGCTGGACATGCCGGTAGGAGCACACTAGCGCGCTGGAGATGGCTGCAAGGCTATGTCAGGCACTCTTCTCGAAGAAGCGATCGACGCCTGGATAGACGCCCGGGAAGGCGTCGTCGCCGAGTTGGAAAATGTCCCGGAGGAGCGGCTCCACTTTCGCCCTGTCGACGGCGTGTGATCGATTCGCGAGCTCATTCACCACATCGTCGAGGTCTCGTTGCTGATGGTGGGAGAGCTGGTTCGCAGTGACGGCGACTTCCGCC
>JAHWKK010000014.1 GCA_019347945.1 Acidobacteriota bacterium
TGTTGGACTTCGACCCACTTGCAGCGCTTCGCTTGGCCTGATGTCCCACCCTGCAAGGTCCCTCGCTTGCCCACCCGACCGCCCGCTCGGGACGACGTCGGTTTGAGTATGGGGTGCAGAGTTTTGCGGGCTCCGGTTTTCATTCCCGCTTCACCGGCGCAACGCGCCGGTCAATTGCTCAGGATGACAAGGGGCGGACTTTTCTCCGCCATCATCTCTACCCCGGGTTTGGGCAACAACCCGCTCGGTTTACCCTAAACCATGTCCTCGTTCCCTCATGACCGTCGGTGAGCGGTGATCGTTGCGACGCCGAGTACGTTCAGAAAGGGGAGGTCGCCTCGTGGAGCGAAGTTCGATAGACCAGCCTCACGAGACCGTCGTGATTCCACGTCTCGAAGAGCGTTTCGAGCTCCTCACGCAGTGTGGCCGCGAGAGGGCCGGTCTTCGGGAGATAGGAGATGCTGCGGGTCCGGCCGAGCAGATGCTCGAGGTCCATCGGCTGCGCGGATTCGAAAATCGTCTGTTCGTAATTGGACAGGCGCCGATCCTTCTCCATGGCCGCCGCGGCTTCGACCCGCGCCTCGGCGGGATGATGATTGGAGATTCTCCGGACGAGCTCGCCGTAAGCCCGGGTGAATTCGTCCCGCTCGTCCCGCTCGTTCCAGATCGCCGCGATCCGCCGGCCCGGCTGAAGAATGCGGATCATCTCGCGAATGGCTGGTTCCGGATCGAACCAGTGGAAGGCCTGGAACGCCGTCACGAGCTCCATCGATCCTTCTTCGATTCCGGTCACTTCGGCCGTCCCCTCGACCCACATCACGCTGGGATGAGGCTGAGCGGCATGGCGCATCGCCGCATTCGGTTCCACCGCCATCACGCGCACCCCCCGGTCCGCCATCGCGCACGCCGAGATTCCCGTTCCTGCACCGAGGTCGGCCGCCGTTCGCGGCTCGTCGCGCAACAGTCGATCGAAGAGTTCATCGGGGTAGCCGGGGCGAAACTTCTGATAGTCGTGGGCGAGCCCGTCGAATCGTGAGGTCGGATCCATCTGCCACAGCTCGTTCATTGGCGCTTTTCCATCGCCCGGGTCGCGAGCCATTCGACGACGAGCCGCTCGGCCCAGAAATCGGGTCTCATGATACGCCCGCCGACGAACCCGAGATGACCCCCCCGATCGGTCACGCGGAGATCGAGCGAGGGGTACGCCTCGCGCCGGACGTCATCGATCACGTCGTGGGGGAGGAAAGGATCGTCTCTGGAGCTGATCGCCAGAACGGGGGTCCGGATCGCGCGGACGAAGCGGACCGAGCTGCACTCGTCCCAGTAGTGCTCGGCGTTCTCGAACCCGTGGATCGGTGCTGTGGCGGAGTCGTCGATCTCCCGGAACGTCCGTGCCCTTTCGAGCCGCTCGAGGTCGATCACGGCAGCTCGTTCGCCGAAACGGCTGACCTTCTCACGCGCCTTCGCTTTGAGCGAACGGACGAAGCCACGTACGTAGAGCGGACCTGCGCCACGCTCGAGCCAGAGGGCTCCCGCACGGAGATCGTACGGCACTGAAACGACCGAGGCGGCGCGGATGATCTCCTGTTCGGGGTTTTCTCCGAGCCATTTCAGCAGCGCATTGCCACCGAGAGACCCGCCGAACGCGACCATCGGGACGTCGGGAAGGCGATCGTGAAGAGCGCGAAGGATGAAGCCGATGTCGGAGGTCTCGCCCGAGTGGTAGAGACGAAGCTGACGGTTCGGAATCGCGCGGAGAACGCTGTTCGGGTCGCGGGCGCACGACCGGAAGTTGACCGCCGAGGCACCGAAGCCCATATCCGCGATTCGCCGGAGGAGCCCCTGGATGTAGACGGAGTTGGAGCTTCCCTCGAGCCCGTGAAAGAGAACGAAATGGACCGGCCCTGTCGAGTGGAGATGATCGACGATGAGATCGTCGTCATCGGGGGTCTGAAAGACTTCCCGGTGGGTATCGACGAGCCGGCGCGGACGCGTCAGCCTTCCCCAGACCGTCTGGAGGTGGGGATTGCGGAGCAGTGTGGCGGACTGAAAGTCCTGGCCCTGCATCGAGTCGTCAGTGAATCTCGTAATCGGGGACGGGCTGATCGACGAACTCCGTCAGCTTCCAGCTTCCGAACAGGTAGAGATCGAGGAGAAGCAGCGTCACTTCGTAGCTCATCGCCCATCTCGCAGCCAGTCCGGTGGAGAATCCACGCTTGTTCTCCTTGATCACGTGCCCGAGTCCCCGGATGATCGTGTTGCGCTGGACGTAGCCCCCCAGGCGGCAGAAGTAGTTGAGCGCCGTTTCGATCTTGAAGCGTGACATGAACTGCAGGGGAACCGTCTCGAACAGATCGCGGTGCATGACGCGGATGCCGGAGAGGATCGGCCCGATACCCGCCCGGACGTGGAGAAAGTTCGAGATCGGGCCTCGATGGCGGATTCCCACATTCATGTGACACCGGCCGTCGAGCACCGGGTCGATGAGCGAGCCGATATGCTCCTCGGTGAGGTTCAGCATGTCGCCGTCGACGAAGAAGAGAATGTCGTTTTTCGCGTGCTGCACGCCGAGCCGCATGGCGTAACCCTTCCCGCAGTTGCTCGACAGGGCGAGGGTTCGGACTCCGGCGGCTCTCGAGATCTGGACCGTACGATCACTCGAGCCGTCGCTGACCACGATGACCTCGCCAATACGGGGGCTTTGCCGGAGGGCGTCGATGACTCCCTGAATGGTGTTTTCTTCGTTGTAAGCAGCAATGATTGCCGTAGCTTTCAAGCTCCACCTCGGTACCGGTTCTGCTCCGGGCGGAGGAAGCTTACCCGGGAACTGGAATTGCAGCAATGTGCTTCCATGAAACGCGCCACACTCTCGATTTTTTCCGTAGCCGTACTGTCGCTCTCGCTTCTTTCCTGCCAGTCGTTGCTCAACATCGAGAATCCCGACTATTCGATCCAGCGGGTGACCCCCCGGGTGGCGATGGCCTTCCCGCTGTCCAACTCCTCGATCGATTTCGACTTCACGATCGCGGTCGACAACCCGAACTCGGTTGCGCTGAACCTCGACCAGATCGATTTCGACCTCTACGTCAACAACAACATGGTGGTTCGCGGCGTGAGCAACGAGCAGGTCCGGGTCCCAGCGAACGCGATTGGCCAGGTCCAGCTCACCACCAGAGTCGACTACGATTCGATCCGGACTTTGTTTCGCGAGATCGCCGACATCGTCCAGGGCGAGCGCGCCAACTACGAGCTGCGAGGAAAGGCCTACTATCGGACCCCCCTCGGAAGGGTCGGCTTCCCCTTCCGGATTTACGACTGAGGGCACTGCGTCGGGCAACCGCACTCGCATACTCAAAACGACGTCATCCTGAGCGGGCGGTCGGGCGGGCAGGCGAAGGACCTCGCAGGTTGGGACATCAGACCAAGCGAAGCGCTGCAAAGGGTCGAAGTCCAGCAATTTCATGGTGGTTTCATTAGGAGCCGCCGAAGGACGGCGAAGGATCTGGGGGTGTCCTTTTCCCCGCTATCGTCTCTATCCCCGTCTCTCCCCGGTTTGGGCAACAACCCCAGACTCTGACCTGACCCGTCTCTGTCCCGGCGTACAATGGCCCGACGCAGCTCCAGACACGTTCTCATGCCCCCACGATCCGCATGGCCAGCTCTCCCCGTCGATGCCTGGCGAACAACGCGGGACACGCTGCATCTCTGGACCCAGGTCGTCGGCAAGATACGGCTGGAGAAGGCGCCGCTGATCAATCACTGGTGGCAGGTTCCGCTGTATTTGAGCCCTCGCGGATTGACCACGAGCACGATTCCCGACGGGAAGGAGACCTTCGAGATCGAGCTCGATCTGCTCGATCATCGTGCATTCGTCCGGACGAGCGGAGGCGTGGATCACTCCTTTCGGCTCGAACCGATGACGGTCGCGGCGTTCTACCGGAAAATGATGGATACGCTCGCCCAGGCGGGTGTCGCGGTCGAGATTTACACGACGCCCTCGGAAATCCCGGACCCGATTCCGTTCGAGAATGACGAGATCCACGCCTCCTACGATCCGGAGTGGGCGACGAAGTTCTGGCGCGTTCTCACGGCGACGGACCGCGTCTTCACACGGTTCCGTTCCGGATTCATCGGCAAGGCGAGTCCGGTCCATTTCTTCTGGGGGAGCTTCGATCACGCCGTCACGAGGTTCTCGGGCCGGCGGGCGCCGGATCATCCAGGAGCCGAAGGAGTACCCGACCGAATCACTCGCGAGGCCTACTCGCACGAGGTCTCCAGCGCCGAGTTCTGGCCTGGCGGCGAAGGCTCGGATGCGATCTACTATTCGTATGCCTATCCGGAGCCGGCGGGATTCAGCGATGCCCGCGTGCACCCCGAGGGGGCATTCTGGTCGAAGGACCTCGGTGAGTTCGTCCTTCCGTACGACGTCGTCCAATCGGCCGATGACCCGGAATCGACCCTGATGAGTTTTCTGATCTCGACCTATGAAGCAGCCGCGAGCCACGCAGGGTGGGATCGGGAAGCGCTGGAGAGACCCGCATGAAGAGGATCGCCGCGGTGATGACGATGGCAGCACTGTTGGGGTGCGGTACGACCGGGGATCTGCCGGTCGACGCGCCTCCGGAGATCCGGATCAGTCCGGACGCCGGGATCGGCTATCTCATCGATCGCGGAGGCACCTTCCACTCGACGATCGAAGTGGAGATCACCAACCGTGCATCCGTCCCGATTCAGCTCGTGCGGCTCGAGATCCAGACCTTCGGAGCGCCGTACGGAATCCGGCAGCGAGCTCCCAACGTCGGGCTCAGCCTCGAATCCGGCGAGACGCGGACGATCAATGTCCCGGTGATCGTCACCTCTCCCGGGGGTATCGGTACGGCGGACGAGCCGACGATGCTTCGGACGCTCATGATCTTTCACTCGGATATGGGTAGCTTCCGCAGAATCACCCAGTTTCGAATCGGTCGGTGACGAGGCAGGAGTCAGGAGCCAGGATTCAGGATCTAGGATCGCTGTTTCTCGGGGCTCGGGATGCCGGACGCGAAGTGATTCATTTTCAGATAGCAAGCGGACACAACTATCGGCGATCCCTGCTTTTTCAAGCCCGAATCCTGATTCCTGGGTACCTGGCTCCTGATTCCTGACTCCTGACTCCTGACTCCTGGCTTCTGACTCCTGCTATCGTTGCAGGATTGAAAGAGATTCTCGAGCAGCTCGCCGATGCATGTCGTCGCTTTCCGGCGGATGAGAAGGCTTTGGTCACGCCATCGTTCGCCGCGGGCAGGCACATCACTGATGCGCTCGCGCGATCCGGTTCGAGCTGGATCAATCTTCATGTTCATACGATCGATTCGCTCGCGGCGTCGATCGCGGGCGGGCGACTCGCGAGGAAGAGAATCGCACTCGCCTCACGGGCTCAGAGGCTCGCGCTCGTCGAGCAGGCGTGTCTCGAAGTCCTGCCACCGGATGGCTATTTCGGAGCTCTTCGCGCCCAGCCGGGTTTCCACCGTGCGATGGATGCGACGCTCGCCGATCTGCGCCGGGGAGGCGTGACCGCCAGCAGGATGAAGAAGGCCGGATCCGGCGCCAAGCCCACCGAGATCGCCGAGGTGCTGGCGCGGTACTCGGAGATTCTGCGTCGGCACCGGCTGGGGGATCGTGCGGACCTCCTTCTCGAGGCGGTCGCGGCGCTGAAGGAGAAGGACCCCGGGGTGCCTTTTTTCGTTCTGGTGGCTGCGCTCGAGGGGGCTCGCGGGCTCGATCGGGAGCTCCTCGATTCGCTTCCCCGAGTCGAGCACCTCGCCGTTCGCGAAGGGGTGTCGGCGTCGTCGGTGAGCTTCTCGCGAGGCCTCGGGATCGATCACGAACTTCGCTCCATCCTCAGACGTCACGCCGCGGAGGGGCGGCCGCTCGATCAGATCGAGATCGTACTTACTGATCCGGTTCGACATTCGGCGATCGCGCACGAAGTTTTCGCCGAATTCGATCTGACGGCGACGTTCGAGACCGGGCTTCCGGTGATTTACAGCAGACCCGGGCGGGCCGTCTCCGGATTTCTCGAATGGGTCCGGCGGGATTGGGATGCCGTCTGGCTGCGACGGCTCGTCGCAACGGGAGTCATCGAGCTCGGGAGCGGAGTCGGTTATCGCCGGGCCGCCCGAATGATCCGCGATGCGGGGATCGGCTGGGGTCGCGACCGCTACGCCCCTCAGCTGAATGCGCTCGTCCGGAGGGCCGAGTATCGGGCGTCGCGGAATGGGCGGAGGACCGAAGCGGAGCGGGATGCTGCCCGCGCCGTTCGAGAGGTGGTGCTCGACGGGATGATCGCGCATACACCGGACGCCGGAATCGACGACCGCTTCTCGACCAGCGCGCTCGCGCGGCTCACCGCCGCCTTCGCGCGGACGAGACTCCGAGTGGCGTCCGAGAGAGATGGAGCGGCTCGTGAGGCAATCCTGCTGGTTCTCGATGAGCTCACCGGGCTGCCGAGCGACGACTCGATCAGCCTCTCCGAGGCCTGCCTGCGCCTCGAAGGCGTCCTCGCGGATGTTCGGGTGGGCGCTTCTTCCGCAATGCCCGGCCTTCCTCATGTCAGCAGCGTCGCGACCGGAGGACTGACCGGGCGCCCGTCGCTCTGTATCGTCGGAGCGGCCGATTCGATCTTCCCGGGCTCCGGCGCTCAGGATCCGATTCTCCTCGACGACGAGCGCTCATCGCTCAATCGAAGGACGACCCGGAGTCCGCTCGAGCTTCGTGGCAGCCGGCCCGAGCGACGGGAACGCGAGATGGTGGAACTGCTGAATCGATTCGAAGGCGATCTCCACGTCTCCTGGTCGCCCGAGGACGTTCTCGGAGGACAGCCCGATCTGGCCGCCGGCTTCGTTCTCGATCTGTTTCGCGAGTCGCGATCGAAGCCCGGCGCGACGCGCGAAGAGCTCGACTGCGAGGCGGGCGAGCCGACAGGGTTCGTTCCGGCGGCGGGCGAAGCCCCTCTGAGCGAAACCGAATGGTGGCTCGGCGAGTGGAATCGGTCGGCACCTTTACCCGCCAGATGGCTGGCGAAGTCGCTCGGCGAAGCCAGACCTCTGATCGAAGCTCGCGAGCGCGCGCGAGTGGCGAGAGCGAGCAGCGAACTGACCTCCTGGGACGGGAAGCTCGACGTCCCGGAGGGGGAGCTCGATCCCCGTGAAACCGGCGAGGTGATGTCGTCATCGCGGATCGAACGGCTGGCCACATGCCCGTTCTCTTACTTTCTCCGCTACGTGCTCGGCGTTCATCCCGTCGAAGAGGTCGTCCGCGATGGGACGCGCTGGCTCGACCCTCGCGAGCGAGGTCTGATGCTCCACGAGATCTTCCGGGAGCTGATGGCGGGAGCGGAGGGGAAACTCTCGCCGGAGCGCGACCGGGTGCGGGCCAGGGAGATCGCGGAAAAGGGTCTGGCGGAGTGGCGTCGTCGGATTCCGCCGCCGAACGTTGAAACGTACGAGCTCGAGCGGGAGGATGTGCTTCGAGCATGCGAGGTGCTTCTCGAGGTGGAGGCTCAGGCCCCACCGGAGCTCACTCCGTTCGCATTCGAGGTGGCCTTCGGTCGGGAGATCGCGGGAGAGCCCGGCCGGCTCGAGTCACCCGATCCGGTGGTCATCGAAGTCAAGGGGAGATCCTTCAACCTCCGCGGTCAGATCGATCGGATCGATCAGATCGGACCCGGCGAATTTGCCGTCCTCGACTACAAGACCGGCTCGGCGTACGCGTTCGACGACATCTCGTGGACTCGCGGAGGCCGGCAGCTTCAGCACGTCCTCTACGCGAGAGCCGTCGACGAGCTTCTCCGAAGGGGAGGGGTCGCGGGAACCGTTCGGGAGGCCGGCTACTATTTCCCCACGCGAAAGGGGCTCGGACGGAAGTTCATGAAAAGCGTGCACGCGCGTGACAGCCGCGTCGATGATCTTCTCTCCGATCTGCTCGACGTTGCCCGCCACGGATCGTTCGTTCACTCCGGGGACATCGATGAGGATTGCCGGTTCTGCGACTTCCGAGCAGCGTGCTTCTCCGATGAAGCGAGGACCTTTGCCGGACAGGTCGAGGAAAAAATCAAAAGCCCCGATCCGGATTCCGGAATCGAGGCCTGGCTCAGAGCGCGTGGGGTGGAGTGAGCGTCAGCTGCCGACGGGGCGCCCGCGACGGCTCGGCTTGGAAATGTCGATGATCGCCATGTTCTCGGCATCGTCCCACCAGCATTTGAAGCGGCGGATTCCGGGCACGTCGATGTCGTAGTCGGCGAAAAAGTTCGGCACGTGGATCGAGGTGGACTTCTCCGACTGCCGGACCTTTGCCGATTCGGCGTCCTTCCGATCCACCGGGCGGATGCCGATGACCTTCCGCTTCTTGTCGTAGAAGAGCTGAGCGCCCGATTTGCCTCTGAGATTCAGCATCGCGGCCACGGGCGAGGCGAGTCGGATCAGGCGTGACTGCACGATCGTCGCGGAGGCAGGCTGTCGCTTGAATTCTGAATTAGGAACCCATTTTTCGAAAGACATCGCGTGTTTCCTCCTCCCCATCTCGCCCGGAGCAGCGAAGCCGCTGATCCGGACACCATTAAAGATAAACGGCACGGAAATTGTCAATCCATTGACCGCCAGATAGATACTAATAAACCGCAGAGAAGGTGAACAAAATCCGCATCAAAATGGAGTACAGCTGACAGGAGGACGCTAAGATTTGATACGAAACGCGTATTTTAGCTAACGAATTGATCGTTTTAGTGGTCTATCAGGTTTTTCGCGGGGAGCGAGAAAAAAGAAAGTTTATCGATCCGGGACCCGACTTCGTCCGGCTTACCCGACCCGTCCGGCTCCCTCGATCAGAGGGCCAGCCAGTAACTGAACTTGATCATGAAGACGTCGTCGGACGGAGCATCGATGAGTCCTTCGAGATCGTCACCCGGACGGAAGCGGCCGTGATTGACGGCGTTCGCGCGGTTCTCGTTCCAGACCAGATAGACTGCCGAACCAGGTCTGAACTCCCATCGAACGATCGCGTTTCCGCGGAGGCTTCGGAAATTGAAGTCGGGATTCGCGAACGAGAAGGGAGAGGCGGATCCATCCGCATCGGGATCAACGGTATAGACGCCACTCACCGGATCGAAGGCGATTGTCCCCCCGTCGGTGCCGTAGACCATGTAGTCGAGCGACCGCGGGCGCTCGAGCTCCTTGAAGTCGAGGTAGTCTCCGGAGGCGATGAATGGCTGGAGAAACATCTGAAGCGAGAGGTTCGGGGAGAAGGTCCAGTCGAGCCGGGTCTCGAGCTCGAGACTCTTCCGATCGATCTCGGCGAAGACATAACGCTGCCCAAAGGTCTCGATCGCCAGCGTGTCATCCACCGCCGTGACGTACTGAAGCCAGCTGTGCGAGTCCGAATAGGATGGCTGGAAGGTGAGCTGGACGTTCGAAGCGGGTTTGAAGCGAAGCCAGGCTCCGAGGGAATAGCCGTTGGAACCCTCGCCGCCGCGATAGGTTTCGCCGTAGATTTCCCAGTTGATCGGTTTCCGGCGATCGCCGCCGTAAGAGACGTTGATGCTCATTCCGGTCGGATCGGTCACCACCGGGCCCCCGCGAGTGGCCCGGTCGTCATCGACGGCGAAATCGTATCCACCCCCGAACCCGACATACGAGTAGTTGTGAAATCGGGTCTGGAAGTTTCCGTAGAATCCGTTCTTGAGCTCGTCGCCATCGAAGTTCCAGCTGTTGTACTTTCCGATCCACCAGTTCCTGTCGCGCGTGAGCTTCCCGGGTTCCGGGTTGTTGTACAGCACCACGGCGTGAGAGCTGATCAGATCGGTCCGCGTGAGGAACCCGATGTCGTTGGTATCGAACCCGGGGGAGTAGGCGTGAGCCTTCAGGTTGAACTTCCAGTTTCCGGTTTGTTTCGCCGCCATCTGACTGGCGGTCCAGCCGCTCAGGCTGGTGCGGTCCGGATCGAAGTCGACATGTCCGGCGTCGGGACGGTCGTAGTATCGCGCCGAGGAGCTCTGAACGAGTCGAATCGACTCGGGGCTCCCCTCGACGTGACTTCCGCCGAACGACCACTCCCAGATCCAGTCCTTCTCTCCGAAGAACTTGAAGCCGTCGATACCTCCGCTGTAAGCAGAAGATTTCATCCAACCGAGCTCGGAGGGAAGATCACGGTTGACCGCCGTGAAAAGACCGCCGATCCGTGACATTCCTCCGTCGAATTCCTTTGCGGGCCGTAGGACGAAGTAGTTGGTCGCGGGCTCGACGACGCTCGAAAAACGATCGCCGCGGAGATCGAAATTCGCCGTCTCCTCCTGAGTGTAGGCATCCAGGACGCCGATCGACCAGCCGTCTCCGAACTTGCCGGTGAGCTTGATCGCTCCGAGGATCGTCGACTCGCCCGGGGCATCATGGAAATCGTGAGCCTGTGAGAAGACGGCTTGCGGCGAGCGGCCGATGCGACGCGAGTAGAAGTACTGAGGCGTGTTGAAGCTGAATCCGAAGTTGTGATTGGAACCGCCCTGACCGAAATTGAAGAGACTCGAGCCTTCGATGAAGAACGGCCGCTTCTCCGGGAAGAAGAGCTCGAACTGCGACAGGTTCACCTGGGCGGGGTCGACCTCGACCTGCCCGAAGTCGGGATTGATCGAGCCGGTCAGCGTGAGGTTCGAAGTGAGCCCGTACTTGAAGTCCACGCCCGCGGTGCCATCGGTCTCGGTGTCGGAACGAAACGGGTCGTCTCCGGATACGGTATTGAGAAAACCGGCGCGGCCGACGACGTAGGGGGTGACCTCGAACGATCGGGGAGGCTCGATGTTCCGGATCCCCTCGAGATCAGCGAAGCGCGATACGAAGCCGGTCTCGGTCCTCGGAATGTGGATCAGCCGCGAGTCCTCGTTCTTTCGCTCGACGAACCTTCCGAAGTTGATCCCCCAGACATGCTCCTGGCGATCGGAGAATCGAAGCTGGGAGTAGGGGATGCGCATCTCCAGCGACCATCCGCCCTCGTCGATCTGCGTCGCGGAGTCCCAGACGCCGTCCCAGTTCCAGTCGTCCCAGCCGTCATTGAAGAGAACCATGTCGATTCTGACGTTCGACGGATTGACCCAAAATCCGAATCCGGTCCGGCGGTCATGGTGCGGATCGACATAGAAGCGGAACCAGTCGGAGTTCAGAGAATTGTCGCGCCGTCCGAGCCGGGTGGTGACGGGCCCGGAGTCCTCGAGTCTCGCCGCGACGTAGAGAGCGGCGTCATCGTAGGCGATCCGGACGGTGGTCTTCTCGGTCGCCGGTTCTCCTTCCTCCGGTTCGCGTTGTGTGAATCCTTCGATCGGCTGGGCCTTTTCCCAGATCGGTTCGTCGATCCGGCCGTCGATGACGGGGGAGGTCTCCGCGCGAACCGCGGTGAACGTCGGGCGCTCGGTGCTCGCCAGTAATGGCGCGGCAACGAACGATGAGGCTATGGCCAGAATCAATCCGGGTTTGGTCATGCGCTTCATCGGTGTCGATCCTCCTGATTTCCTCGACGGATTTTCGGCCGTCTGGTTGCTTTGCTCGTGGTGATTGCGGCTTGTTGTGACACACCTGGAACAGACGAGACGAAGAGAACGGCAATTTTGGAACGGGGGCTTCCTAGTCCAGACGCCTGGCCTTTCGCTGCGCGATGGCGTACTCGAGAAGCGACCGGAGCTTCTCGTCGGCTTGCCGCGCTTCCTCCGCCTGACGCCCGCTGATCTCGCTCTGCAATGAGCCGATCTTTCCGTGTTTCTCTCCGAGCCTGCCCTGTTCGAGGGCGAGCCGTTCCAACTCATCGGCCAGTCTTCTGATCTCGGCGTTCAGCTGTTCGCTCGAGTATTGCGCCGCTCGCTGGGAGATTCTCGACTGCTGATCTGCGAGTCGCGCCTGTTGCCTGACGATCCGGGCCTGTTCACGACTGATCGCGGATTGCTCGCGACCGAGCTCACGCTGCTCGTGAGCGAGCTCGGATACCGGCTCGAGAATCTCCATTGCACGGTCCACGAGATCCTCGTCGGTGATCATCCAGAGGTTGCCCTGGTGTTCCATTGCGAAGACTGTTTCCTCGCCTCTGACGACCCACTTCCTGTCGTCTTTCGAAATGACCAGCCGGTCGTCGTCACTGTTCCACGACCCGGAGATGTTGGCGTCGTCGGTGTTCTGGATCGTCATCGAGTCGCCGTCGAGCAGGATGAACGAGGTTTTCCCCGGATAGCCATAGGGTGCTCCGGGAGCTAGCGGGGCAACCGGTGGCAGGGGGACACCCACCATTGTCTGCGTTGTGCCCCCCGCCGAAGCCGAGGCGCTTACGGGGCCTGCGGATGTGATCTGCCACGCCTCAGGAGACTCCGGCGGTAGCGGTGGTAGCGGGGCGAGCTCTGCGCAGTCGTCGCAATGCGAGCTCTTCTGCCTCGACTTCGAGCTCCGGATCACTTCTCGATAGCGAGGGTCCGATCTGAGCGACCGAAGATCCTCGTCGCTCTCGAGCCTGTGACCGACGTCCATACCGTAGCTCTCCGCGCGATCGAGCCACTGGAAGGCGAGATCGGTGTGGCCGAGCCGGGCGTGTCCGCAGGCGATGTTGTAGGCGCTGTATGCGGTCTGATAACCGAGCTGGAGCGCGCGGCTGAAAGCGGCGATCGCCTGGTCGTAATTGCCGGTGTAGTGATAGGCGAAGCCGAGGTTGGACCATCCGCGACCGCTCTCCGGGTTCTCCTCGACATACTTCCGGTACTCGTCGATTGCTTCGCGGTAGCGGGCCGTCTTCTGATGGTCGTTGTCGAAATGGAAGCGATCCATCGAGAGCCGCCTGGCCCGCGCGAGCAGATCGCGAAAGCGCGGATTATCGCGGAGCGAATCGAGGTCGGCATCTTTCTCGATGAGATGGACACGGTCGAGCCCGCCGGAGACCGCACGCTCGAGCCAGTCGATCGCCGTCGACTCTCTGCCGGAGAGGGCGTACGCGCAGGCGAGGTTGTACATCGCACGGGTCGACTGCCCGTTGCTCAACTGGTGGGCCCTCTGAAGGGCATCGACACCGGCGTCGAGGCGGCGAAGCTTCAGCAGCTGATACCCGAGGTCGTTCCAGTCGTCGACGTCACCCGAGGATGTCTTTCTGAGGCTCTCGTACTCCGCCATGACCCTGGCCGAGTGGGACATCGCCTTCGCGCGTTTTCCTTCGACAGCCGCCGACTCGACTCGTTCGAGAAAAGCCTGGAACTTCGGGTTCGAGCGAATCGGGTCGAGGTCGTCGTCCTGGAAGAAATAGCTGATCTCGTCGAATCCGGCGCGGAGAGAAGCCTCGAGGTGAACCAGTGCCTGGTCAGCGTTACGGAGCCGGGCGTATCCGCACGCCGCGTTGTACTCCGAGGTTCCTGGGCGGTATCCGAGCCGCGCTGCCTTGGCGAAAAGGGCGGCCGCCTCGGCCCACTCTTCTTCGTTGTGGAGCTCCCAGGCGCGATCCCACGCCTCTTCTCCTTCCTCCTTGCTCTTCCTTCCGGAGTAAGTCCTCCCGGTGACATTGCCGTTGTTGTCGACGTTGATGTTGTAGTTGTAGTTCGAGTTGGTGTTTACGTTGTAGTTCTGATCCGAGGCGAATTTCTCGACGAAGTCGAAGAAGTCGGGATCGAAGTCCGACCATGCCCACGCCTCGGAGCTTTCTTCCTCGGTGATCAGCGGCTCTGCCTCGACGTCGATCGTGACTCCTGGAGTGCCGGATGTGGCCATCTGAGCCGCCGCGAGGTCCTCATCCGGGGCGGGAGCCGCCCCCAGTCTGAATGCGGCGAGCGTCGCGACTGCGACGAGTGCAACCGAGCTGACGGCGACGAGCTTTCTGAATGTCATCCCCGTTCTCTCCGCCAGAGGCTCGAGAATCGCAAGCAGGCGACCCTCGATCTCCGAGCGCCGCGACATCGCCAGCGCCACGCTCGAGTAGCGGTCGCGCTCGGGAAGCTGTCGGGCAATCTCGAGGATGTGGCTCGCGTAATCGGAAGCCGCTTCCCCCTTGCTGACGACGACGTCATCGCAGGCGCGCTCGGCGAGCCGCCGTGCCGTCTGCTCGAGCGTCCAGCTCAGTGGATGGAACCAGTAGAGGATCGTCGTGAGTTGCCCGACGAGCAGCGTCGTACAGTCGTGGCGCGCCACGTGGGCCATCTCGTGCGTCAGAACGGTTCTCAGTCGGTCGGTATCCCAAACTCTGCTGCTCTGAGGAAGAAGGATGACCGGATTGGCGAATCCCCAGACGAGTGGTACATCGACTCCGTCGCTCAGCCGCACTTCCGGCTGGCGCGGCGTCTTCATCTCCCGGGAGAGCATCGACGCGATCTCCTGAGCCGATCGATCTGCCCGGGTCGCGTTCGAAGCAATCCAGGAGATCCGGAGGATTCCTGTGATGAATCGGACGAGGACGAACAGCGCGCCGATCAGCCAGACCCAGCGGAGAATCGGCCACCAGGCGATCGAGCCGGCGAAATCGCGGGCGAGCTCGCTGAGCGACATTCCTCGCACGGGTGCGGAAGGCTGGGTCGCAGTCGTCGGCGAAACGACGCCAGCTTCCTGAACGTCGCTCGTACCGGACCGCTCGAGATACTCCGAGGTCGTCCAGCCGGTCACGAACTCTTCAGACGCACCTTCCTGGACGAGGATCTCGTCCGTTCGGACGGATTCCGAACCGACTCTCGGCCCCGCTTCCGGATCGGCTGTCGCTTCGAGCAGGGCGGGCAGAGTGGCGGTTTCTTCCGTGGCGTCTTCGACCGGCGGAGGAAGAACCTCGATCGTACGAGTCGGCATCGTCCGGCTCAGAATCGGGAGGATCAGCAGCGCTGCGAGAGCCGTGGCCGCGATCAGGTGCTTCGTGCTCGCCGAGTAACTTCGCAGAGCGAGGACGGCCAGATGACCGAGTGCCAGAATCAACGTCGCCTTGATGAATAGATCGATTGCAGTGGTCATGATCAGCGTCCTTCCCTGCGGGCCTCGGCGATCATCGCCTCGAGTTTTTCCAGATCTTCGTCACTCAGGTCGCGCTTCCGCGAGTCGAGAAGGGCTGCGACCACCTTCTCGGCGGAATCGTCGAAGAAGGTCGAGACGAGATGTTCCAGCGCGTTCTTCGACGCGCGGCTTCGCGTCATCGTTGGAGCGTAGACGTATCGCACCCCATCGTCTTCGTGTCGAAGGTGTCCCTTTTCCTCGAGGATCCGGAGCGTGGCCCTCACCGCGGAGTACGACGGTGGTTCGGCCATTTCCTCGTGGACTTCGGCGGCGGTCGCCGTCCCGCGCCGGTAGATCACGTCCATGATCTCTTTTTCTCTCTTTGAAAACTCTGCACGTCTCGGGGCCATCAACTGTTCCTTTCACGATGCTAAAAACTTAGCATATGCAGAAAATTTAGCATCAAACTCGGGAAAGTCAACCCTCGAGAGTGTTACGTCCTGGTGACTGTTGATGTTTCAGGGGCGGGTCCGGACTGGATTCGGAGCTTTAAAACCTCTCCCTTGAAGTTTCGGGGTCGGGTCTGAACATGGAACTTAACTCCCGAATCAGGCGAAAAGCAACGCACTTACGGAGTTAAGTTCCATGTTCAGACCCGACCCCGATTCCCGATGGCCTCGATCGCTTCCCGGTCGTCGGACCACCGGATCCGATCCGGCACGCGCTCCCGCGACACCCATTCGTACCGCTGGTGCTCGGGCCCGAGTCGGACGACTTCATTTCCCCGATGCTCGAGGTGGAACGTCCGTTCGTCGGCGAAGCTGATGGCTGAAGACCCGAGATACTCCGGATCGATCACGAAGGACTGTCGGAGCGGATGCTCGCGGAGACCGGAGGGGTCGAGTCCGGTCTCCTCGCGAAGCTCGCGCGCGGCGGCGTCCAGCGAAGATTCTCCCGGCTCGATCCGCCCGGTGACGGGTTGCCAGAAGCCTCCTCGATCATTTTTCCGCTGCAGAAGGAGCACCGCGTCGTTCCGCGTGACGACGACCTTGACGATCTCGATGTCGTGGTCCCTCTCGACGATCTTCCGCTCGAAGACATCTCCGAAGTGCCCGACGACGCTGTCGCGGACCTCGTCGAGCGGCAGTTTCCGGCCAGTCAGACGCTCGAGCGAGCTCACCCCGCGCCCTTCGACCCCGCACGGGGTGATCAGCTCGAAATCGGCGAGCCTCGTCGAAACATTGAGCGCAAATCCGTGCGAGGTCGTCCATTTCGCGATCCGAACCCCGAGTGCGGCGATCTTTTCGCGGCCCACCCACACGCCGTGGTTGACCTCGTCCCGCCCGGCGGTAATCCCGTAATCGGCGGCGGTGCGAATGAGAACTTCCTCGAGCCGTTCGACGTACTTTCTGACATCGCGGCGACCTTCGCCCAGGTGAAGGATCGGGTAGCCGACGATCTGGCCGGGGCCATGGTAGGTGATGTCGCCCCCGCGTGTCGTCTCGTAGAACCGAATTCCTCGCTCGGCCAGGGTCTGCTCGTCGGCGAGGAGGTGCTCGCGTTTTCCGGTACGTCCGATCGTGACCACCGGGGGATGCTCGAGCAGCAGCAGCTGGTCGGGAATCTCGCGACGCTGTCTCAGTTCAGCGAGGCGCTGCTGCATTCCCATCCCGTTCTCATAGGTGACGAGATGGAGCCGCCGGAGCTCACAGGTTTCCATTGATCGGGCTTTCGGGCTTCGGAATTCGCCCCACGACGAGGCCGACGACGAGGTCGTAGAGAAAATGGAGAATCATGACGACGAGGAGCCCGCCGGTCACAGCGACGAGCGCCTGCAGAGCGAGCCCGAAGATCATGACGAGAAGGGCGCTCGTCACGCCCTGGGCGAGATGGGCGAGACCGAAGACGATCGCGGCCGCGATGGCAGCCGGCCACCAGCTCCCTCCTGCCACTCCTCGGAACAGTTCGAACAGAGCCCCTCGGAAGATGATCTCTTCACAAATCGCCGCGCAGATCGAAACGACGATCCAGAGCGAACGTTCCTGAGGCGTCCGCGGCGCGATTTTCAGCAGGCGTCTGCGGCGGCTGTCCGAGGTGAACCGCCATCCTGCAAACATCACGGCGAGCGCGAAGATCAGCGCGCCGAGCATCAGGCCGACCGCGATGAACGTGACGTCTCCTCCGAGCGGTATCGCAATGTCACGCTCGTACATCATCCAGACGGCGAGAGCGAGAAGAGCGATCTGGAGGACGATCGCTTCGATGTAGAAGGCGCTTCGCGGAATCGCGATCGCGTCGTCGTCGAGAACCTTCCGGCTCATCCAGGCGAGCGCCGGAACGACGAAGACCAGAACCGTCAGGAAGATCGGCGTGGCGACGTCGACTGTCACATCGAGTAGTTTCCGGCTTCGATGATCTCCCTGACCCGCGCCATGAACTGATCGGCAACGGCACCGTCGATCAGACGATGGTCGAAGGTGAGTGCGAGAATGCACATCGACCGGATCGCGATCGCGTCTCCGGCTGGCGACTCGACGACCATCGGGCGCTTCTTCACCCCTCCGACTCCGAGGATGGCGACCTGGGGCTGATTGATGATCGGTGTGCCGAACAGTCCGCCGTAAACGCCGGGGTTCGTGATGGTGAAGGTCCCGCCCTGCACGTCG
Source organism: Acidobacteriota bacterium (assembly GCA_019347945.1). NCBI lineage: Bacteria > Pseudomonadati > Acidobacteriota > Acidobacteriota bacterium. Next base: position 17,618 of record JAHWKK010000014.1, read on the forward strand.
TCGGGGTTGAGCTTCTTCGCCCGCGCCCGGTCCCCGAGATCGTTGACCGCGCGCGCGAGTCCGAGAAGATTTTTCTCGTCCGCCCGTTTGAGAACAGGAACGATCAGACCCCAGTCGAGCGCGACCGCCACTCCGATGTTGAGGTCCCGGTGATAGTAGACCTTCTCATCATCCATCGATGCGTTCAGTACCGGAAACTCGCGAAGCGCGGTGATCACCGCCTGAATGATGAACGGGAGGTAGGTGAGTTTGGCGCCGCGTTCCTCATACTCTTCCTTGTAACTGCGTCGCAATTTGTCGATCCGCGTGAAATCGATCTCGAACACCGTTGTCACATGAGCGGAAGTCTGTTTCGACTGGACCATGTGATGCGCGATCTTCCTACGCATCTGGGAGAGCGGCTCGATGTGAATGCTCTCACCCGGCGCGAATACGGAGGGAGTTTGTGCGGGCTCGGAAGGGGCCTCAGCCGGCGCCTCCGCCTGGGGCCGTTGTGGCGCGGGAGCGGCCGGCTGGCTCGGCGCTGCGGGAGCTTCTGCCGCCGGTTTGCCGGACTCGATATAGCCGAGAATGTCGTCCTTGGTCACGCGGCCGGAAACCCCGGTCCCGTCGATGGCCGAAATGTCGACCTCGTTCTCCGCGGCGATCTTCCGCACGAGCGGAGACGACCTGGTCCTGCGACGTTCTTCGAGCGAAGCGTCCTCACCGGTGGTACCGCCTTTCGGTGTGGGCGCGCCCTGGCGATCCTCGACCGGGGCCTGGGATTCGGCAGCGGGAGCCTCCTTCGGCTGCTTCGGAGCTTCCCTGGACGGTTCTGGCGGCTCCGCTTTCTTCTCTTCTTTCTTCTCCTCCTTCTTCTCCTCCTTCTTCTCCTCTTTCTTCTCCTCTTTTTTCTCCTCCGGTTTTTTCTGTTCCGGAGCCGGCGCTGCTGCCGCGGAGGCGTCTTCCCCCTCGGCGGCGATCCGGGCGACGACGCTGTTGACCTCGACGGTCTCCCCTTCCTGCGCGAGGATCTCGACCAGCGTTCCGGCCGATGGAGAGGGGATCTCCGCGTCGACCTTGTCGGTCGAGATCTCGAGTAGTGGCTCGTCGCGCTCGACCTTGTCGCCGACCTTCTTGAGCCACTGGCTCACGGTACCTTCGGCAATCGATTCCCCCATCTGGGGCATCAGGACGTCTGTTGGCATTTCGCTTTCCCTGCTCTTTCCGAAAAGATTCTGAAACGGTCTCTCACTGGTGAATGGAGTGGCCGGCGACGTCTTCGGCAGCTTCCATCATCGCTTCCGAGAGCGTCGGATGTGCATGAATGGTGCGGGCGATCGATTCGCTCGTAGCTTCGAGGGCCAGCGCTGCGCAGGCCTCCGCGATCAGCTCGGTCGCTTTGGGGCCGACGATGTGAACTCCGAGCAGCTCGTCGTATTTCGATTCGGAGACGTACTTGATCAGGCCGCCCGACTCGCCGACGATCTTCGCCTTCGAGTTTGCGGAGAAGGGGAACTTGCCGATCTTCACGTCGTAGCCCCGCTCCTTCGCCTTCTCCTCGGTCAGCCCGACCGATGCGACCTCCGGGTCGCTGTAGGTCGCGTTTGGAACGAGATCGTAGTTGATCGGTCGAACCTCGAGACCGGCGATGTGCTCGACCGCGAGAATCCCTTCGGCCGAGGCGCAGTGGGCGAGAGCGGGTGTCGGCACGATGTCTCCGATTGCATAGATCCCTTTCGCGGCCGTCTGCATCAACTCGTTGACCTGGACCATTCCCCGATCGACTTTGACCCCCGCTTCCTCGACGCCGACGCCTTCGAGGACGCCTCGCCGTCCGACGGCCGACAGGACGATCTCGGTCTCGATCTCCTTCGTGTCGCCCTTCTCGGTCGAGATCTTCGACTTCACCCCCTTTTCGGTCGGCTCACAGCTTTCGACCTTGACGCCCGTCATCACCTCGATCCCCTTCTTCTTGAAAAGGCGGGTGAATTCCTTCGAGATGTCGGCGTCCTCGATCGGCAGCAGCCGGGGGAGCACCTCGACGACGGTCACCTTCGTTCCGAAGTCCTTGAAGATCGATGCGAACTCGCAGCCGACCGCCCCGGCACCGATGACGAGCATCGATTCGGGAACCCGGTCGATCTGAAGAATGTGATCGGAGTTGATGATCTTCTTTCCGTCCGCTTTGATGTGAGGGAGATCGCGGGGTACCGATCCCATGGCGAGGATCACGTTTTTCGTTTTCAGGTCGCGCGTCGAGCCGTCTTCCGCCTTCACGCGCACCTGGCCTGGTCCGGCGAGGCTTCCGAAGCCCTGGATCGACTCGACCTTGTTCTTCTTGAAGAGGAACTGGATTCCTTTCTCGTTCGCGTCGACGACTCCCTGTTTTCGCTCCTGCACCTTCGAAAAGTCGAGCGTGACGTCGCCGACGGTGATTCCAAAGTCCTTCGAATGAGCGACTTTCTTGTAGACGTAGGCGTTTTCGAGGAGCGACTTGGTAGGGATGCAGCCGCGATGGAGACAGGTCCCTCCGAGGAATGGATCCTTCTCGACGACCGCGACCCTGAGGCCGAGCTGTCCTGCCCGGATACCCGCCACATAGCCTCCCGGCCCGCTCCCGATGATCACGACGTCGTACTGTTGTTCTGCCAAAAAGACACCTCCGAGGTTCGTTGATGAGGGATTATATCGGGAGCGGGGAAAAGCCTCCCGCCTGCTCGGGTCGAGCCTCCGGCATGTCCGACATGTCCACGAGCCCGACTTGCCCGGGTTCTTCTAGTCGAGGATCTTCAGGAAGACGATGCTGGCGACGATTCCGTCCTGCGCGTTCGAGCCGAGGCTTCTTCCGACGTCGAGGCGGAGAATCGTTCCCCACGGACCGAGCGTCTGTCCGCCGACGCCGACGCCCTGAAATGCCTCGCCGTCCCAGCCGGCGGCGGTGTCGTCGAGCATCGCGTGATCGTAAAACGCCTCCAGCCTGAGCTGGTCGGAGATGACGAAGCCGTAGGAGAAGTGCGAGAAGATCGCGCTCTCCGCCTTGATCGACCCGGACGAGAATCCGCGCACGCGGTTCGATCCGAAGAAGCCGAGCTCATACTTCGAGAAGCGGTCGAGGTCTGTACCGTCGACGTACTCGGCGCCGAATCCGATCCTCTGAAAATTCGGGAGATGAATCGTCTTCGCCGCGCCGATCCCGTACTTGAAGAACGATTTCTGATCGTCGGAGTACTCGTCGGGATTTCCCCACGGTTCCCACTCGGTCCGCGTGTTGTACTCCGCGAAGGTCCGTAGCGAATAGCCCCAGCGATCGTAGCGGACGCTCAGCTGCGGGCTGATGACGATCGTGTCGGTCGGGATGATGAAATCATCGGCCGTCGAGTCCGCCTCTCCGAAGGAGACCGAGGTCATCCCGACCGAGAGGTCGACCTTTCCGAATCCCGCGAACGGATGTCCGACGCGGAACGTGAGTCCGACCGGAAGGGCTTCGACCGCTTCCTCCTCGATCTCGACGCCGTCTCTGTACGACGCGGTCTTGAACGGGATCGCGAGGCCGAAGAAATCGGCCGAAGCATTTGCGCGCGTGCCGAAGATCGAGGGGTTCGTCAGGTTCGCAGCGGTGAAGACGCCGGCAAAAAAGATGTTAGTCTGAAGGCCTCGATCGAAGAGGTTGAAGTCGAAGTAGTTGATCCCGGCGAGCGGAAGAACCCCGTACTCGAGCCCTTCATCGTGCTGAAGCCCTCCGACCAGAAAGAATCGCGACGAATCGACACCTTCCTTGACGACGCGCTCGCCGCTCGAGGTTCGCTCGAGATACCGAAGCCCGGCGTCGGTCTCCCGGATCATCCGGAAGTCCGAGTCGTTCGCTGCCGCGAGCCGCGCCTCGAAGTCGTCCGGTCCGATGTCGCGCGAAACAAAAAGGGTCTCCCGCTGAACGGGGATCGCGGCTCCGGCCGCTGAAAGGGTCTGCTGCGCATTCACGCGATCGAGCAGCCAGATGGTCTCCTCCGGCTCCCGCTCGGCGACCTCTTCTGCCGAAAGCGGCTCTTCGGTCGTTCGATCGAAGGGGGCGTAGGTGAGACGCTCCTCGTTCGAGAGGACTTCTCCCTCCCCGAGATTGAGCTGGATCATCGAAATTGCGATCCGTGCAAACGACTTCATGTCGATCCACACGCGCCCCTTGTAGAGGGGAAGCTCCTCGGGGGCGCTGATCGGGGGCTCGAACTGGATCTCCCAGACGTCGTATCCGGCGAGCGTCGTCTCCCGGACGAGCCGGTAGCGGTAATCCCGCCCGAGGTTGAGCTCGAGCGGAAGCTCGGTGACCTTTTCCGGCTGGACCAGCGGAAGCTCGGGGACCCTGCCGTACTTCCAGCGCACCCCATTGATGAAGAGGCTCTCCCATACCCAGTCGGCGGTCCGCGGAGCGTCGAAGAAGTAGGGACCGTTGATCGTGGCTTCCACCAGATCGCCGGTGGCTCCGATCGGAAATCTGAGGCTGGTCTGATTGGTCGCGATCCATCGCGGCTGATTCGCGATCTGATAATCCCAGTATGCCTGGTGGTTCCTGATGATCTCTTCGACCGGAATCTCTCTTCGCGTCGCGACCTCGATCGCTTCGCGAGTCACAGAGGGGTCCTCAGCGATCGTCCGATTCCAGATGACCGCATGCGGGAGATTCGGCCGGGCGATTCCGACGTAGGTTCGTCCCCGCTCGGTTGCGGAATCGGACGATGGCGTCGTACCGGAAGCCGAGAGTATACGAGGCGACGAGAGGTCGTCGGCGCTCGCCGACATGATTGCCGCGCCCGTCTCCCGTCCCCGCGGGACGACGACGGTCGAAAGGTCCTCTCCGCGGATGAAGGTCACGACCGGGATTTCCACGACGGTTCCGCGCTCGTCCAGAAACGAGACCGGAGACGATGGAGAGGCGATCATGTCGCCGCTCAGAGCCGAATTGAGCTCGCGAAGCGCGCTCACCAGAGTCTCGTCGCTCGAAAGCGACCACGCCCGGCGTGCGCCGCGGGAGAACGCGATCGCGATGTCGTACAGAGGATTCGGGCTCGATGGAAGAGTCGTGACCTCGAGCTCTTTGGCGGGGTCATTGCGCTCGATCCAGTCGTGCGCGGCCCCGGCGAGCTCTGCAGGAACGATGATCGAATCGAAGTAGGGGAGTGCTCCCTCCGAGACGAGAGCGTCGAGCTTCTCGATGGTGTCCGTTTCGACGACGAATCTGTGCGCCGCGCCGGCGCCCTGCATCGCCACCGAGAGCCTTCGAAGCAGCAGAGCCTCGAACGCCCCGGGGGTCGACTCCAGGCGTAGCCCTGTTCCGCCGAAGACTCCCTGCCGCGTCGTAAAAGCGACCAGATCCCTGATGCGTGTCTCGATCTGTTCCGCCGGATAGTCGGGATCAGGTGCGAAATCAAATACGAGCACCGAATTTGCTCTCGTTTCGGCGGGGATCGCGTCGCCGGGCTCGGGAAGATCGGATTCCTCGAGATGAATCAGGACCGGCAGGCCGGTCGATGGGATGTCGACCGATCCGCTGCACAACGTGCAATCGGAGGCCGGATCCGGTGCCGCGAGCAGCGGCAGAGAGAGCATCGGAAAGAGGAGGATGGAGCCGATTCCGAGAATGGCTGATCTGAACACGACGAGAAGAACCCTCTGTGAAAACGTCAATATTCTTGATGCGAGGCGGGGTTCACCGAAATGACCGCCGCCAGGGGTGCGATCTACTTCAACCGGTCATCCGGCGCCGGACTCGAAAAGGAACTTGCGGAGCTCGAGAAGCGGGCAGGTGAGGAGCGCCTCGATATGGTGGAGCTCGACGAGGAGGTCGATGTTCAGGCGGACATCCGGAACCGGCAGAACGAAGGACAGCGGCTCTTCGTCGCTGCCGGCGGGGACGGGACGATCCACACGGTGGCCCAGCCGCTCGTGCGATCGAGCTCGGTTCTCGGTGTACTTCCGCTCGGCACCTTCAATCACTTCGCGCGTGACATCGAGATGCCGCAGGACTGGAGAGAGGCCCTCGACGTCGTGTTTGGCGACGAAGTCCGGCAGGTCGACGTCGGCGAGGTCAACCGGATTTTCTTCATGAACAGCATCGCGCTCGGGATCTATCCGAAGGTGATGAAGCAGCGCGAGCGCCTTCGCCCGAATCATGGGAAGTGGATGGCGTACGCTCTCGCGGTCAACGGCACGTTGCGCCGGATGCCACACGTTTCGATGACGCTCGAGTCTCCACCGCACCTCGAAGTGGTGAGCAGTCACATGTTCTTCGTCTCGGTCAGTTCGTACAATCTGAGCGAGGCGGGCATTCTTGCACCGCGTGAGACGCTCGAGTCGGGAAGGCTCGGCGTCTACTGGCTGCCGCACGGCAGCAGGTGGCAGCTGATCCGAGCCGTGGCGCGCTATCTGCGCGGCCGCGCCTCCGATATCGACGGCTTCCGACAGATGTATGTGCCGGGGCTGCGGATCAACGTCCCTTCGAAGCGGAGACTCAGAGTCGGTATAGACGGCGAGCTCTACAAACTGAAAGCGCCGCTGGACGTCCGCGTCGTTCCGAGCGGTCTCCAGGTGAAAGTTCCGAGGCAGGTACTCAACGAGAAGTAGTGGTCCTGCAACCATGTAGAATCTCTCGGTTTCGTTTTAACTTTCGAAGTCTGTTGCGCAAACGATTTCAGTGAGCTTCGGTCACGTAGACAGAGCCGGGTAGGGGTCATGTGGCAGCGCTCAACGGTCACTCGAACCTCATCGCTACTTGATCGCTAGAGCGCCGGTGAAATCAATTTATGAAAGTGAGGTTCGAAGTGGCGTTGGATCTAGCGGCTTATTTCGACGAAAGCTATTGCCCACCGAACGAGCCAGTTGATTCAAGGCCGTACATCATCGCAGGATGCATCGCAAGGAATAACGTATGGAAAAAACTTTCTAAGGATTGGAAAAGAGTCGAAAAGCTGAATCTGGAAGATGGCGTCGTTTTCCACGCAGCTGCCCTAGAGGGGGGGTACGCTGATTTTTCGGGCTTGGGGCAGGATGAGCGTCATCGCCTTCAGCGTCTATTTATCAAAGTGATTCTAAAGCATGAAGTTTACCCGTTCTGCGCTGGAGCGCCACATGATTGGCTGGTAGAATATCAGCGGACATTCGAACAGAACGTCAAACCACTGAAGGGCCACGCTAAAGCCTTGGTCGACCCCTACATGGTCGCCTTCAATTTTGCTCTAAAGACGGTTTCCTCGATGCTCGTGAATCTAGACTCAAGCGACCGGGTGGACCTAGTTTTCGACATGGAATGTCACGAAAACAGGGCGATGGCCGCATTAGCGCATTTGCAACAAAGCCACCCTGAGACTCACAGTCATTGGTCTACGCTTTCCTATAAGCGGAGCCGAGACTTCGCGCCGCTCCGGGTAGCAGACTTGGTAGCCTATGAATCCTTCAGAAAGCACCGTGATGGCGTAGAACGTTGGCAACTCGAGAAGCTCGAAAGCAGGCATCCAATTCGCTGTCGCTATATGGAAGCCGAAAACATGGAAGAGTTCATGAAGGTTTTTCGGGTTGAGTCGTAGGGTACAGGCAAGCCCCGTCCTGAGCCCGACGAAGAAAGGGGTGGCTTGCTCGCAGGTAACCTTCGAAGGTCGCTCGGCGTTACGACGCTCCTTTTCGACTTGATGAGCGGCGCTACGCACCGATAGTCGCCGCACCACCTATTGAAACAAACCTCAGAGAACGTGGCTCGCGAGGAATTGCTGGACGTCGTAGATGTCGATCTTCTTGTCGAACTGTCTCCGGATCGGCTCGCTCGCTCCCCGAACCCAGATTTTCAGCTCCGCGTCGAGGTCGAACGTCCCCGAGCTTTCGACCGCGAACCGAACGATGCTGGGCCACGGGATCGACTGGTACTCGACCTTGTTTCCGGTCATCCCCTGCTTGTCGATGAGGATCAGGCGCTTGTCGGTGAATACGAACCCGTCCCGGATCAACTGAAAGGCACGCCTGACCTTCTCCCCCTTCACCAGAATCCGCTCGAACTCCTGCTGCGCCTCCGCCGGGTCGACCTCGGAGGCGTTCCCCATCAATCCGCTGAGCAATCCCATCTCTGCGCTCCCTTCGGATTCGATGCGAAGCAATTCCCCGGCCGCCCGGAGTCGAACGCAATCTGTCGCCCGCTGAAGCGGGCTCGACATTCTCTGCGAAGGCTCTCCAGCCCCCCGGCTGAAGCCGGGGGCTAAGTTCTTTCGCCCGCGCGGTGCGGGCTGATCCGAAGTCGAGATCTCGCGAGATTCAACGTCTGTTGAGGGCTGTCGACGTTCTGTCGCCCGCGGACCGCGGGCTGGCGAAGACTCGAACATCGCGCGACCGCGGACCGGGCGACAGAATCGAACACGACCGGCTGATCGCTTCAGGTGCGCTCGAATCGGACGCCGGTGACGAGCCGCCGAAAGGCGGCGCCAGATCCTGTCCCCCGGCTTCAGCCGGGGGACAGGAACGCGGCACGCTCAATTGTCGAGCCCGCTTCAGCGGGCGACAGAATCGAACACGACCGGCTGATCATCGCTGCTCGTGAATCCAGTCTCCGAGGAGATCGAGAAATTCGTCGCGGAGATTCGTCGTGCCGGGGGCGTAGATCGCGTGTCCGCTTCCCTCGTAGACCACGATCCGGATCGGTTCGGATCTCACGCTGTTTGCTTCGCGCAGTCGGCGGACACTCTCCATCACCGGCACGTTGTCGCTCTCGTCGTCCTCCCCGTAGACGACCAGCGCCGGCTGCTCGATACTCCGCCAGTATTCGATCGGATCGTAGTCACCGATTCCGCGCCACCAGTCCCACACCCACGAGTCTTCGGTCTGCGGAAATTCGGCGGCGAGCGGTGCGAGAGGAGTGTCGCGCAGCGCCGAAAGCATCGCTGCATACGGTTCCCACTCACCGGTCCGAACGTACTGCTCCGCCAGCGATTGCAGCGCCATTCCGGCCTCGATCCCCTCCGGCGGGAGTCCTGCCTGCCGGAACGTGTTCCTCATCTCGTGGTTCACCTGGTCGACCGGCGTCGTCGCCGAGCCGGAGACGTCGATGACGAACGCGATCTCGTCCGAGAGGTGGGCCGCCAGAGGTGCGACGTGCCCGCCCTGGCTCAGGCCGATGACGCCGACCCGCCCGGGATCGACCTCGCGCCTCCGCTGCAGAAATTCGACGCCCGCGATCGTATCCCGCGCGTAGTCCTCGAAGCCGGCTTCCCTCCAGTCGCCCTCCGAGGCACCCGTGCCCCGTTTGTCTGGAAGGAGAACGACGATTCCGCGACGCACCAGCGCCTCTGCGATCCCGCGAGCCCAGAGGTTGTTGCGGTCGCTGTCACCCGATCCCTGGATGAACATCGCTGCCGGGTATGGCCCGGCCGAGCCGGGAGAGAGAAGCAGTCCCGCGAGCTCGAGTCCTTCCGAGCGGAAACGAACGTCCTCTTCCTGAAACGCGTCGGGATCGGAAACGACCGGAACGGGCGTGAGGGGTTGGGACGCACAGGCGATCGAGATGACCGGCAACAGGATCAGCGACGAGATCTTCATATATGGGTTCCTCCACACAGCGATCCTCTCACGAGCCGGGCGGGGTATCTTGAACGAGCGATGCATCGATGGAATGGTTTTGATGAAACAGAGCGGAATTGGCAACGTACATGGAGGAAAGATGGCCTATTTCGGGATCACCGTTGCGGAAAAGAGTCTCGCCGGGGCGCGGATACTGCTGAAGGAGCACGTTCGGAGTGAAACGATCCCGGTTCACGAGCACGAGCACTCCTATGTGAGTCTCGTTCTTCGGGGTCGCTACACCGAGCTGCTGAAGAGCGGAAAGGTCGAGCTCGCGGCCGGTTTTGCCGCGATGCATCCGGCAGGGGAGCGACACGAGGATCGTTTCTACGAGGATGCGAACCTCCTCGTCCTCGAGCTTCCGCCTCGCCTCTCGTCTCATCGCGCGTTCGCCGACTCCGGAGTCGTCGAAGGTCCGGCGATCGCGAGAATCGGTGCGATTCTCCGCCGTGAGCTGCAGCAGGGAGACGACGTGTCGGAGATGATCGTCGAGGGAGTCATTCACGAGCTGGGAGCGCTGCTCGTCCGATCCCGGCAACCTTCACGAACCGACGGAACGGTCGCAATCCGTGCCGACGCGATCATCCGTGAACGCTTCAGCGAATCGATCAGTCTCGCGACGATCGCCGGTGCGCTGGCGACGCATCCCGCGCATCTCTCGCGTACGTTTCATCAGCAGATCGGCTGCACCGTCGGTGACAGAATCCGGGAGCGTCGCGTCGAGCACGTCTGTTCGCGACTCGCTTCCGATGCGTCTCTCGTCGAGATCGCTCACGAAGCGGGGTTTGCGGATCAGAGCCACATGACGAGAACTTTCCGACGTTTCATCGGGATGACCCCAGGCGCATACCGCCAGAGGCTGCTCGGAGTCTGAGGTGCCAGTTGCCAGTTGCCGGTTGCCGGTTGCCGGTTGTCAGTTTTCAGTTTGTAAACCCACGTCATTCTGAGCCCGGCGAAGCGCGGGCGAAGAATCTGGGCGGAGGCTCGTGATCAAACGCTGCAGGGTGCTGGTCTTGTCGCCTCACGACCTACCCCCAGATCTACGCCGTCCTTGCGGCGGCTTCTAATGAAACGACCACGAAATTGTTGGACTTCGACCTCTTGCAGCGCTTCGCTTGGGCTGATGTCCCAACCTGCGAGGTCCTTCGCCTGCCCGCCCGACCGCCCGCTCAGGATGACGTCGGTTTGAGTACGCGAGTGCGGTTGTTTCTGCACCCACGGATGTCATTTCCGGGCACGGGCGCGGGCGCGGGCACGGGAAAGACCTCGCGAACAGGATGACGAGTGTTCGGAGGTGGCGAGACCAAAACGATCTTACTCGGCATCAAGGGCTGCCCCCCTACGGTCAGCGGCCAAACACGAGCCGGGCGCAGAATGACGTAGGTTGAAATTGCGCGCGATCATTTGCCGATAAACCTCAAACCTCCAACCTCAAACCTCAAACCCTCACGGTGCGAGAGTCCAGCGATCCTGCGGGTCGTGCTCCCGAATGGCGGGACGTTCCGACGCGTCTCTCCAGTCGTCGCGCTGCTTCCGGAACGGGTTCAACTGAAGCTTCATGAATGACACCGACTCTTCGTCGCGATAAGCCGGGACACCGATCTCGATCTGATCGTGCGGGACATTGAGCAGGAGTGTTCGATGGAGAAAGTCCCAGATCGTGAAGATGCTCGACCAGTTGCTGTCCGTCTCATTCCTGTAATTGGAGTGATGGATTCCATGCATTCGAGGCGTGACGATGACCGGCACGATCCATCGTTCGAGCCGGACCGGAAGGCGAAGGTTCGAGTGATGAAAGAGGATGCAGACGAAGAGCACCGCCTGCCAGACGGCGACGGCGACCGGGCCGGCTCCTATCAGTGTGATCTGCAGTGCGCGGACGAAAACAGAGAGGCCGAGCTCACCGAAGTGAAATCGAAGCGCGGTGGAGGAATCGAGATCGAGGTCGACATGGTGGATCAGGTGGAACCGCCAGAGGAATGGGACGATGTGATTCAGTCGATGCCACCACCAGAGCGTGTAATCGAGAAAGAGAAAAGCAACTGCGAATTCGACCCACGACGGCCAGGAGACGAGACCTAGAAAACCGACTTCGTTGTCGCCTACCCAGATGGAGACGGGGATCAGAATCAGTGCTTGCAGCGGAACGACCATCGCGGCCGCCACGCCCCCGGTCGCAAGGTTGCGCACCGTCCTCCGCAGGCGCGACTCTTTTCGAGGCCTGAGCGCCCGGATGGTTTCGGCGAGAGCAAATAGCGCAAAGGCCGTGATCACGATCACCGGAGTCAGCCATGAAGGGAGGCTTGGCACGGTTGCAAATTATAGAGGTCGTCCCGTCATCTCAACGCCGAGACCGAGCTCGAGGAGGGGCCGCAGGGATGTGCCTGCGAACGTTCACGCTGCGGCGCGAATCAACGTGGCGAGTTGATGCAAGGATGACTCACGATCCCCCGTCCGGATTCTTCGCCCGCGCTGCGCCGGGCTCAGAATGACGAATGTTGCGTTTGCGCGAAGCGAGGGTCATCGGCGCGCCGCAGGAGCGACGCGTCAACCGGCCGCGTGGACGGCGGCGGTCCCTCCGGTCCTCGTCCCTCTCGGATCGACCTACTGATCTCCATCCTTTCCGCCGGTCTTCTTCGGAAAGGTTGTCTCTTTGCACTCGGGGCAGATCGAGTGGGTGACTTCGGCGTCGGTGTGCCGCTGAACGAAAGTCTCGAGCCGGGTCCAGTTTCCCTCATCGTCGCGTACTTTCCTGTGACACCAGGCGCATAGGGGCAGCAGGCCGCGCAGGGTTTTCACCTGCCCGAGAGCGAGCGAGAGCTCCTCGGCCTGGCGACGAAAGCGTTGCTCGGACTCTCGCTTGAGGCGGAAGCGGTTGATGGCGATCCCCGCGATGACGAGCAGCAGCACCGCCGCGATCAGCGCCATGTTGCGTTCAGCGGCGCGTCGCCCGAGCGCTTCCTCTCGCAGAGCGGCCTCGTGCTCCAGCCGCTCCGCATGACGTTCGGCCTCATGCGCCTCGAGTGTTGCGCGCATCTCCGAGCGGAGCCGCGCTCGTTCCTGTTCGCGCATGCGTCGCTGCAGCGCCAGCTGCTTTTCGAGCAGACTGCCCGCGGCGGGTACGTTTCCGCTCGCGGCCTCGGCCGCGGCCAACCCCGCGAGGGCGTCGCCGATGATCGTCGTCTGGTCGAGACTTTCGGCGATCGAGAGCGCGCTGCTGCAATTCTCCACGGCCTCTCCCGAACGTCCCAGGAGGAGCTGGACACGACAGAGAATCAGTAATGTCTCCGCCTTGCCGTGCGGGTTCGGAGGATCGTCGCGAAGAGTCAGGGAGGCGTTCAACTTCCGGATTGACTGGTCGGGGCGGCCGAGCGATGCGAGCGCCTGCCCCTGAGACTTGAGCGCTGCGGCAAGCGCACGGCGGTTGTCGACCGCCCGCCACGCCGCTTCGGCCCGGATGAACGACTCGAGCGCCTCCTCATGCTTCCCCTGATCCGCGAGAACCTCGCCGATGTTGTGGTGCGAGAACCCGGCGCCGTCCCGGTCGCCGAGCTCGAGCTTCATCGCGAGCGAGCGGCGGTGATACTCGAGAGCCTGCTCGTACTCACCGAGGCGGCGGTAGCTGTTACCGACATTGTTGAGGCTCTGTGACAGGCCATGGCGGTCGCCCAGCTCTTCGTAGATCCGCAGCTCCTCGAGCCCGTGACGCAGCGCGGCGGCCGGCTTTGGTCCCGGCTGTTCTCGATCAGCCCGAGGATGTTGTGTGCGTCCGCCGCGAGCTGTCGGTTCCCCGTGGCGCGAGCGAGGCGAAGGGCCTCGCTACCGGCCTCGAGCGCGAGGGCATACTCCCCGCGCGCCCGCCTCTCCTCGGCCAGTTTGATGAGCGCCTCGCCTTCCGTGGCCGCCTGGGCGATCGCCGGCACCGGCAAACAGAGGGTTACCGCAACGATCAGACAAGCCAGAAGGTCGCGCATCAAGGGATGCTATCACCGGCAAACGAGGGAAGTGAGGATCACGGTGATACCGATGGAAAACGCTGAGCGGAACGATTCGACAGGTGAAAATCGCCGACTGCACTCCCGGGTCGGCTTCCATCTCCGCCTTTCCACCATAATGTTCCGAGCGGTGAGGGAGCCTGAGACCCAACGATAGATTCGAGCGAACGACATGCGATGAACAGACGAACCTTTCTCGGATATCTCTCTGCTGTTCCGCTGGTAGCGCGTCTCGACGGCTCGAGGTTGTTCGCCGAGCCGCCTCCCCGGATCGTGGTCATCGGTGCCGGCTCTTTCGGTTCATGGACGGCACTCCACCTCCACCGGATGGGCGCGCATGTGACGCTGGTCGATGCATGGGGTCCCGGGAACCCCCGCTCGAGCTCGGGCGGCGAGAGCCGCGTGATCCGCGCAATCTACGGACGGGATCGCATCTATGTCGAAATGGTGAAGCGAGCGTATGAACTATGGGAAGAGCTCGAACGGTCCGTCGATGAACGGCTCTACGTGGAGACCGGAGCGCTCTGGATGCATCGAGGCGACGACGGTTACGTTCGGTCGTCGCTTCCGATCGTCGAGGAGCTCGGATTCCCTGTCGACGAGATGACGCTCGCTGAGGCTACCCGGCGATATCCGCAGATCCGGTTCGAAGGGATCGAGTCGATCTGGCTCGAGCGACGGGCCGGGGCTCTCTTCGCACGCGAAGGGTGTATCGCTGTTCGCGATCTGTTCGTGAAGAGTGGCGGCACCTACCGCACGGCGGAGGTCGAGCCGGACTCGACATCGTCGAGCTCGATGACCTCGGTGCGTCTGTCGGACGGATCCACTCTCGAAGCCGACGTCTTCGTTTTCGCTTGCGGTCCCTGGCTCGGGAAGATCTTTCCGGCGGTTCTCGGAGATCTGATCCGGCCGACCCGGCAGGAGGTCCACTACTTCGGTGTGCCCGGCGGTTCTCCGCGATATGGTCCGGGTCAGCTGCCGATCTGGATCGACTTCGGGGAGCGGATCATTTACGGAGTCCCCGACGTGGATGGTCGCGGATTTAAGGTGGCGGACGACACGCGAGGGGAGCCGATCGACCCGACCTCCGCCGATCGGATGCCGAGCTCCGAGAGCATTGCGCGTGCACGACGGCTGCTGGCCGAGCGATTCCCGGAGCTCGCGGATGCTCCGCTCGTCGAATCGCGCGTCTGCCAATACGAAAACAGCCCCGATGGCCATCTCATCATCGACCGTCATCCGGATGCGAGCAACGTCTGGCTCGTCGGCGGAGGCTCGGGTCACGGATTCAAGCTCGCTCCGGCGGTCGGTGAGATCACCGCGGAGCGGATCGTGTCGGCGACGGCGGTCCCTGAGCTGTTTCGCCTAGAACGGCTCCGCGACACGAAGAAAACATCCACACAATTCGAGTCGCGCTAGCGGACGGACGGTCAGGATGACGAACGTTGTATTTGCGCGAAGCGATGATCATGGACGAATATTTGCTCTCTCGAAACCCACCTACTCGTCATCCTGAGCAATTGACCGGCGCCTTGCGCCGGTGAAGCGGGAATGAAAACCGGAGCCCGCAAAACTCCGCACCCCATACTCAAACCGGCGTCGTCCCGAGCGGGCGGTCGGTGGGCAAGCGAGGGACCTTGCAGGGTGGGACATCGGGCCAAGCGAAGCGCTGTAAAAGGTCGAAGTTCACGCAATTTCGTGGTCGTTTCATTAGAAGCCATTTGAAGGACGGCGAAGGATCTGGGGGCAGGTTCGTGAAAGAAGCTGACGAGTGAGCGGCAACGGTGAGTCACGTGCTCTTCATTTCTCCACGAGTGCGCGCAGCCGGTCGAGGGCCTCGTCCCATCTCTCGGAGATGAGATCGAGAACGCGGTGCGCCTCGTCGAGACGCCTCGTCTCCAGTTTCCAGCATCGCTCCCGCCCGCGCCTGAAGTCGCGAACTAGCCCGGCAATGCGCAGCACTCGGAGATGCTTGGTCACCGCCTGTCGGGTCACGTCGGCTCCCTCGGTCAGCTGAGTGATCGACATCGGTCCTCCGGCCGAAAGGCGCGCGACGACGTGGAGCCGGGTGGGATCACCGAGGGCTGCGAACAGCGGAGCCGCGCGCGCGACCGCGGCGCTACGTCGCTGTGACATGGCGCTCGATGTTCTGCATCTGCTCAGCCCATCCGCCCTCGTTCTCACGGTATGTTTTCTCGCGGATGTCCGGCGGCAACTGATCGAAGCCGGATTCCACGAGGGTGAGGCGTGTCCCCCCCGGCGCGTCCTCGAGCGTGAATGTCACGAGCGTCTGCGTATCGATCGAGTCGTCAATGCCAGGCAGCCAGCGGAATGACAATCGTTCCTCCGGCGTGACCTCGACCACATCCACCTCCATCACGAGGTGCTCGTAGCCGGGATACGTGATCTGCCCCTTCACGTTTTCCCCGGCGGTGAATCTGCCCGGAGGAAAGTCGACACGGAACCATGTACCGAACTCGGTTCTGTCGACGACCGCCCGCCAGACGCGAGATCGCGGCGCCCGGATGAAGACTTCCTTTTCGATTCGGTCCTTCATATGCAACCTCCTGGTTGCAGGATATCAGGCAACTTCTCGTTCCCGCCGGCTTGTTGATCCGCCCTGTTACGATGTCGGCATTCGGAGGGAGCCATGAAAAGCATCATCACCGTCACCGGATCGATCCTGATTTCACTGATTTTTCTCGCAGCACCGTCGGAGGTTCGAGCGGATGAAACGAACGCGGCGTCCGATTCGCCTCCGGTCGTCGCCACCTACTCGATCCTCGGGTTCGATCCGGCTACCGGTGAGGTCGGCGGCGCCGTGCAGTCGCGCGTCTTCTCGGTCGGCAACGGGGTGCTGTGGGGTGAGGCTGGGGGGGGCGTCGTTGCGACCCAGGCGATCGTCGACGTCAGCTACGGCCCGCGAGGAATCGAGCTGCTGAAGAGCGGGCTCACTCCGGAGGCGGCGATCGAAGCGCTCGTGGCCAGCGATCCCGACCCGCAACCGAAGAACTGGAGCAGAGAGGGGCGGCAGGTCGCGATCATGGATGCCGAAGGGATCTACGCCGTCCATACCGGGCCAAAGGCATCGGCATGGGCAGGCAGCCGCGGAGGACGATTCTGTACCGCGCAGGGAAACATTCTCGCCGGAGAAGAGGTCGTCGCGAAGATGGTCGAGGCATTCGAATCGACCGAAGGACACCTGTCGCTTCGTCTGATGGCGGCGCTCGAAGCGGGGCAGGCAGCTGGCGGCGACACGCGCGGAATGCAGTCGGCGGCGATGCTGATCGTCGATGAAGGCGGCGGTGTCTGGCTCAACCACGATGTCGTTCTCCGGCTTCAGGTGGACGATCACGAAGAACCCCTCACCGAGCTGCGTCGGCTTGTCGAGATGGCTGCCCGGCAAAGGGAGCGAGTGGCGAAATGGCGCGCCGAAAACTGGTGAAACAGGACCTGGAGATTTTGACGAGGATTGTCGGATCCTCGAGCGTTGACCGAAAATGAGCGAGCGGTCCGTACGTGTCCTGAAGACTCAGAAGTGCAGCGTGAGCCCGACCAGCAGCATCGACGTATCGAAGTCGCGTCCCTCCAGATTCGAGTCGACGTCCTCGAACGATCCGTAGAGATTCAGCGTCAGGTAATCGAGCAATTCGTAATCGGCGTAGCCGGAAAGCTGCTGGCGATCGTCCGAGCGGCCAAAGTTCGAGCTCGCTGTGGCGCTCGTCGAATAGTCCCGTTCCCGCAATCGGAGGCGAACGCTCGCGTAGAGACGGGGAGAGACGGCTGAACGGATCTGAAGGTATACCTCGCTCTGGTCATACGAGAGGGTCGGATCATCCACGTCGCGTTCACCGGCAGCGAAACCGATCTCGGGCGAGAACTGCCGCCAGCCGCGGTACCGTACGGCACCCATGATCTCGCTGTAGTCATTGTCTCGGACGGGAGTCAGATCGAATTCCTGGTTCTGGAGCTCTCCGCCCGCCTTCAGCTCCCAGTCGCGCGTCACGCGGTAGCCGTATTGCCCGCTGAACGTTCGGACGTCCGCCCGGTCGAATACATCCCCGACGTCGAAAGTGGGACGGTCCATCTGCTGATCGAAATAGACGTCGAAAGCGTGTGGCCGGCCATCGCCGCGAGCTCCAATCCGGAAACCATCCGCCGAGTCGAGCAGGTCGTCGTTGTACTGGACCGTGTTGGCGCTCGCATATGCCCGCACCGGCAGGCTGCGACTCAGTCGATAGGACGCGCCGGCCTCGCCGTAGAACGCGTGGACGTCTTCCTCTGCTCGTCCTTCCGTGGCCTGGAAGAAATTCTGGAAAAACAGTCCTTGCCCCTTGACCCACGCCTGGAGACGCTGCTCTGCAGGCGGCGGTGGCTGTACTTCTTTCGGATCGTCGACTCTCTCCTGCGCTGCAAGCGGAACCGACAACGACAGCGTCAGCAATCCCGCCAGGCGGGTTCTTCCGTTTGTCATGAGCCCTCCGGATTCAGACATCGTTCAGGTGCCTCGTGGCGACCATTCTCGCACGCGTCTCCCTCTTGCGATCGAAAGGACGCCGAGAAACGCCGCTGCATTCACGAGACAGAAGTAATAAGGAATCGAGAAAACCTTCCATTCTCCACCTCGAGTCTTCCTGAGAAGCGCACCCGCAATTGCGAGCCCATAGAAGGTGATCTGGAACAGCAACAGGACCAGAAACCAGGGACCCGCGATCGACAACATCGCGGTGGAAAGCAATAGAAGCACCAGAAAGAATGGTACGAAGTGACGAATCAGCTTGTGTGAGAGCAGCTCCACCGAGTAGAAGCCCGACGTCCAGAGCGCGCTCCCGAGCTTCAGCAGAGCCAGGACGCTGTGATTGGTCACCCGGATTTTGCGGCGAAATTCATTACTACCCTCGGCGGGTGCCTCCTCCAATGCCACCGCCTCGGGATCGAAGATGAGCCGGAAGCCCTGCAGAACGACTCGCGTGGAGATGGCGATGTCGTCCGCCTGGGCCGGATCGGCAATCGGTACGTAGAGGCTTTTCCTGACGGCATAAAGACTGCCGTCGGCCGCAAACATGCTTCCGATCGTGCTCTCCAGCTCCTTCTGCCACTGATCCCAGCGCCAGTAGAGATTTTCTCCCTGCTCGGTCGTGTCTGTCCCCGACCGGACGATGTATTTCTTCTTTCCCGAAACGCCTCCGACCGCATCGTCCGCAAACGCTCGCACGAGCAACCTCACCGCATCGGGACGCAGCTCGACATTGGCGTCGGTGAAGATGATAATTTCGCTCTCTGCTGCCGCGACACCGCTGTTCAGGGCACCCGCCTTCCCGCTTCGAGGAAGCGAAAGAAGTCGGACACCATTCTGATCATGACGACGGATGATCTCCTCGGTCGAATCCGTCGAGCCGTCCGAGACGAACAGCACTTCGAGGCGATCCCGTGGATAGTCCAGATCGTGGCAGTTCCGAATCTTCCGCTCGACCACATTCTCTTCGTTGAATACCGGAATGATGATCGTCACCGACGGAGTGACGTCAACACGCGACACCGGATGTGGTCGCAGCCGTGCCATCAGAAAGATCAACAGGGGATAGCCGGCGTACACGTAGGCGACGACCAGGGCCGATCCGAAAAAGAGCGTCAGCAGAACGATCTCGATCACGATCGTCTCCGCTCCATCAGGTCTTCGTAAGTCTGGAGGATCGTTCGTGCCACGTTCGACCAGGAAAACCGTTCTTTCGCTTCCTTTCGCGCTGCCGAGCCGAGCCTTCGCGCCAGATCGTCGTCATTGAGCAGAGCCGTGATCGCGTCCGACAAGGAATCCGGCTCGTCCGGTTCTACCAGAAGGCCGGTTTCCCCGTCCCGGATGACCTCGGGCATAGCACCGACGCGTGTCGCCACGATCGGCACGCCGAACGTCTGAGCGAGTTGCAGCGCACCGCTCTGATAGATGGAGCGATAGGGGAAGACCGCAACGTCCGCCAGGTCCATCCATGCTCGAACATCCTCGGACGCGACGTACCGCGCGACGACTCGAAGATGCTCTTTCAATCCGCGCCGGTTTGCCTCTTCGAGGTAGGCATCGGTATCGAAACTCGCCGTCGGATAACCCGCGAGAACGAGGATCGCACCCTCCGTTCGAGCCTTCACCTTCGCGAATGCCTCGAGGAGAAGGTCGAGTCCTTTGTATAGAGAAAGAGTGCCGAAGAAGAGGACGACGCGCTGCGTGGGGTGGAGTGCGAGCTCTTCCCGAAGGCGTTCCGGGGTCGACTCGGGGGAGGCCAGGTCGTGAAAAATCCGTTCATTGCCATGAACGATTCGTACGACGCTCTCGGCGCTCGCGGGAAACGTGCGGGAAAACTCGTCGGCGTTGACGTCATAGTGAACGAAGATCGCGTCGAACTGCCGATACGTTCTGGAGTAGAACGACCGCTCGAAACGGGAGATCTCGAACGTTCCGGTCGAGCCGGCGCCTCCGGAGAAGGGATTGATATTGTGGCAGATGTCCGCGAGCAACGGCGCCTGCCTCCGGAGCATCCGGACCGGCAGGAGATCCATTGCGAACCGGATGTCGCCGAGCTGAACGACGTCGGGGCGAAGGCGGCGGATGATGAGAAAGATCCGCAGCCACTCCCGATAATGGATCACCGCACGAACGACACGCCGGAGACGACGGACTAGCAGTGAGTGGCGTTCCCGAGCGGGTTTCGGATCCCACAGATGGAGAGATCGCTTCAGGGTGAACGGGTGCTCGAGGGCTTCGAGCTCGTAGTGGCGATCCGTGAGGAGGGTGACCGATGCGCCCAGCTCGTGCATCGCCCGGCAGAGCTGCCAGGAGTAATGAATCATCCCCCCTTTCCCAGCAGGCTCGATCACCACGATTTTCATCGATCTCCCTCGTGCCTTCCGCTCGATTCACGAAGAACGGCGGAGTAGAGGTTCTCGAGTCGATTGAACCACGCATCGATTGAAAAATCCCGTTCGACTTTCGTACGGGCAGCCTCTGCGGTCCGGTCTCTCCATGATGAGTCCCCGAGAGCTCGGTCGATTGCGTCAGCGAGAGCTTTCTCATCGCCCGGAGGTACGAGCAGTCCGGTCCGTTCATCCTCGACGATCTCCGGGACCCCACCGACCTCACTCGCGATGACGGGCACACCGGCAGCGAAGGCTTCGAGGAGAACCGTCGGAAACGCGTCCCGTAGTGTCGGCAGAACGAAAAGATCCGCTTCGGCGAGAATTGCGGCGACATCGCGGCGGAACCCCGTCCAGCGGACCGATCGGCTAATCCCCAGATCGTTTGCCATTCTCTTCCACTCGTCGGACATCGGACCGTCTCCGACGACGACCAGAATGCAATCGCCTCGTCGATCGAGCACCTCTCGTGCCGCGCGAAGCAGAGTGTCGATCCCCTTGTCGCGGCGCAGCACCGCCACGGTCGCGATCACCGAGGCCTGGCTCCCGATTCCGAGCTCCTGCCGGATCGAACCGTCAGTTTCCATGGGGCCCGGCTCGAGATCGATGCCGTTGTGAACGATGGCGATTTTCGAGCCGTCGAGCGACGTGCTCCTCTCCCATTCGTGGCCGAGGGCATGGGAAACGACGACAACTCTGGCGGAGAACCGGTTGAGGAGGAAGACCATCAGACGCTGCCGAATGGATTCGCGGAGTCCGCCGGCGTGGGAGGGTGGGATGTGCAGCGAGGCGACGAAAGGGACGCGATGGCGCCGAGCGATGAGCGATCCCCAGATCGCGGCATAGGCGAGATGCGCATGAATGAGCTCCGGCCGGAGATTGCGGACGAGGCGCGACAGACGTCGCATCGCCCCTGCGTCGCGGAGGTTCCGCGCGTCGAGATTCACGACGTTGACCGACGCCGAGCGCAGCTCCTGCTCGAGCGGATTCCCGCCGATCGTCGTACGCGCACAGATCGTGAGCTCGACTGCCCGTTTCCGGGCAGCTCTCGCGAATGGAAGGACGAGGGCCTCCGCTCCTCCCATCGTCAGCGAATCGATCAGCCAGAGAAGACGGTACGGACCGCCGCGCGGAACCGCGCCTGCATCGCCGTCCATGGCATTTGGCTGCGCCATCCGTGCTCCTCCTTTCCGGCATCTTTCTCTCCCCCCGCGAGAAATGCCTCGAACATCGGCCGAAGCAGTGCGCGGTCGATACCCGCCTCTCGGATGTACGCCTCCAGATACGTTCCGACCACCGACGAAGCCCTCGAGTCGCGAGCAAACGCATTCTCGAATCGATCCAGCGGGTTTTCCGGGAACCATGAGGGGGCGTTCATCGCGAAGAGCAGCGGCAGCGTGAAGAGATCGTGCCAGAGGGGACCGCTGAGCGAGGCCCGCTCCCAGTCGACGACCCCGGAGAGCTCGCCGTCATTGCCAAAAAGAAGGTTTCTGGCCCAGAGATCACCGTGAACGACGACCCCCCGCTCGGTGGGCGGTTTCTCGAGCGCCATCGCCTCTTCCGTCGCATCCGAAAGGGTTCCTCGAGATGTTCCGACCGTCTCGCGGTGCAACCGACCGAGCCACGCTCCAGCTCGGACCAGATGTTTCCGATGCGACCGCAACGGCCGCAGGGATCGTTGCATGGAGATCCAGAGAGGCTGGCCTTCGAGCGGGGAGAGTACCAGGATCTCGTGCTCGCCCGATTCGCCGTACTCGACCACTCGAGGAATCTTCGACGCGACAGCATCGTCCGAGCTCTGCAGCCGCCCGAGCACGCGTGCTTCGTTGGCGAGAGGAACGCCAGCGGAGGAGCGCTTCCGGAGCTTCACGACGCTCGACAGACGACCATCCCGGAATGTGAAAATCGTGCTCCGGGCACGTTCACCTCCCTCGTAGTCGCGCAGAAGAAGCCATTCCGTATCCTCAGGGGGAAGCGTTGCATCGGCGAGATCCGGAATGTCCGACTCGTCTGCGATCAGCGAGAGCGGCGAAGAATGAGCGATCTCCCTCGACTCTCCCTTCAGCGTGATGTTGCCCCCGATCGCCGCAAGACGACGTCCGCGAGAGTGAATCGACGTCAGATTTCGCTTCGCGAACTCCCTCGCAGCTTTCGCATCGGCGGGGAAGACTATCCGTCCGGTCTCCACGACTCTCATCCCTGCTCCCCTTCGCGGACATCGGTCTCCGTTGATCGGTTTCGCTTCAGCGGAAGCGCCGCGATCAGCTCGGTGAAGAGATATCTGTCGACGAGCCATGTGACGATCCCGTATGCCGCGCCGCACAGAACGATGAGCAGGAGGAGGGTGATGACCGGGCTCGGTTGCCCGATGAATCGAAGAAGCAGGAGGCCGGTGGAGACCAGCGCGAGACCGCCGGCAAGAGACGTTCGCAGCGATCGGAGCAGCTCCTCCCATCGGAACCCGAGCAGCCGCTTCACCACCACGAGGTTGAGCGTCGCGGTGCCTGCGGTTACCAGTGCCATGGTCATTGCGACTTCTTCGACTCCTGAAGAGCCCGCGAGAATCAGCGCAGGGAGCAGAATTGCGGCCTTGACGAGACCCAGAACCGCGAGCAAGCCTGACCGGCCCGTAGCCTTCAGGACGTCGCCCGCATGAGTTCCGAGCGATCGAAGTCCGGCGTAAATCGCGAGCCACTGCAGGAGCGGTACAGCGTCTGCCCACTTCGCACCAAAGAAGACCGTGACGAGAGGCCCGGCGGAGACGAATAGTCCGGCCGCCATCGGAACCGTCACGAACGACACGTAACGCAACGCTTTCAGATAGGCGTGACGCAGTCCTTCACCGGAGTGCTGCATTTTCGAAAACGCCGGGAAAAGCACCTTGCTCGCGACCCACAGAATCACGCTGACCGAAGCCTCGGGGATTTTGTAGGCGATCTGGTAGAGACCGAGGGCGCGGGCGCCGATCATCCGGCCCACGATCAGGAGGTCCGAGTGATGAACGACTGCCGCGATGACATTCACCCCGATGATTCCCCTCCCGTATCGCAGCATCGGGAGGAGAAGATCGCGAGGGAAGCCGAGCGTCGGCCGCCATGGAACGATCATCCACGCTCCGATGGTCCACACGGTCAGCCCGGCGAGGTGTCCCCAGACGAGACTCCAGGCCCCCAGACCTGCAAACGCGAGGACGATCGAGATCACCGCTTTGGTCGACGTGAGGCCGAGCTCGGGAATCATGCGAGCCTTGAAACGAAGGTCTTTCTGGGCGAGAGCGTCGTGCGTATTGCCCGCGAACTTCACCAGAAAGGCCAGCGCGAGCACGCGAATGATCGCTTCCGCCTCCGGACTATTGAAAAAGTCGGCAATGAGAGGGGCGAGGGCGATCGTACCGCCACACCACAGCATTCCCATCACGATGTTGATCACGAAGGTGACCTGCGCGGCGTCATCGCGCCGCTCCGGCCAGTAGATCAGCGCCACCGTGGTCCCGAGATCGCCGATGGTCTCGGCGTACGTGATGTAGACCAGCGCGAATGCGAGCAGCCCGAAGTCAGTCGGAGCGAGGAGTCTGGCGAGAACCGCGAGACTCAGCAGCGAGATGATCCTCGTGCCGGCAGTCGATGCAAACGCCCAGAGTGCCGCCCGGAGAGTGACGGCGGTTCTCAACGCATCAGCTCCCTTCGAAGAAAGCTCATGCGAGCTCGCCTCTGCAGCCATGAGAGTGCGGTGTCATCCTTGTCGAGCATCTGGAGGGCCGCGGTGATGCGTGAAAGCTCGAGCTCGCCCGGATCGATCGCATGCCGGTATCCCTCGAGAAATCGGCTTCGGGACATCTCGTACATCCGCGGTGCCCGAAACGCCAGATAGAGTCCGGTGTGCAGCAGGAACCAGACGACATCACGTGACGGGAGTGCAAACCCGTATCCCTCGAAATCGATGACTCGGACAGCATCCCCGGAAAAGAAGACGTTCCCTGGCCAGAAGTCTCCATGATGCGACACTGCGACTCGACCGGTTTTCGTGAGCTGCGTGTCGAGCGAATCGATTCGCTCCTCGAGCCTCCACTGCTGCCTCCTGGAAAGCGATCTTCTGCCGACCCGACCGAGCAGGTCGCGCGCTTCTCGTATCTGATGTTCCAGCGCTGCGTTTCCGTCAGCCGTCTCGAAAGTCTGAAAATGTGCGAGCCACCGGCCGACTGCTTCCATCTGCTTCCCGAGAGCATTGACCGCGCCGGGCTCGCGACGCCGGGCGCTTCTGATCGAGTCCTCGACCGTCTGTTCTCCGGCGCGCTCCATTGCGAGGGTCACCGAGGCAGCGTGGGATCCGATGACTTTCGGAACCCCGGGACGGAAGTCATCCTCTTGTATCGGTTCGAAGTGACGAGCGAGATCCTGAAGGACCCGCAGCTCGTGAAGAAATCGCGCTTCGGCGGGTCGCGATTCACCGGGACGAGTGACGTGGCGTTTCAGAATGATCTCCTCCACGCCCGAGCCGTCGCCTGCCATCGCCTCGAAGACATGCGAATCGTGTCGGCCGAGCCCTCTCCGCAGTCCCCATGAGACGCTTCTTCCGACGTCCGGAACGGAACGGATCTCGTCGACGGGTGGATTGACGCTGTCGAGTTTCGGGATCAGTCTGCTCACGACGTCGCGGAGATCGAATTCGGCCACGACCTTCTCGCGCCCCTTTTCAGAAAGACGTCGACGTAGCTCGGGATCAGCGATCAGCCGGCGTAAAGCGTTCGCGAGCTGCCGGGAGTTCGCGGGGTCGACGAGAAGGCCGCTCGTTTCATGTTCGACGAGCTCGGGGATCCCCGATATGGAGGTCGCGACGACGGGCTTACCCGCGGCCATCGCTTCCATCAGCGCGACCGGAATGCCCTCCATCTGTCCGTCAGCAGCAATGACGCTGGGTAGCACGAAAAGGTCGGCCTCACGAATCTTCTCGGTGACCTCGTGTTGGGGAAGGGCGCCGAGAAGAATGACCCGGTCGTCCAGTTCGCGCTGCTTCACCGCATGAGCCATCTCGTTCATCAGCGGGCCGGTTCCGATGATCTCCAGCCGGAAATCGACATTCTCCGCCCGGAGGATGCCGGCAGCTTCGATCAGGAAACCGACTCCCTTGTACGGCTTCATGGCCGCAATGCAGAGGATCCGTGGTTCCGCTCCCAGGCTTTGGGCCTTTGACTCGGCTCCGCGATAACGCTCCGGCTCGATTCCCACATGGACCACGTGAATCTTTCCCGCGCTGGCCCTGGGGAAGAGGTTCTCCAGGAAAGTCTTGTTGAAGCGGGAGATCGACCGGATGAAGCTCGCTTTCCGGATCTTCTCCCGCAGAAGTGTTCTGTCGACGAAGATGTCGTGCGCATGAACCGTGAAGCTGAACGAGACGTCCGTCAACGTCGCGATGATGAACGCCATGGTCGTCGGATGTGTTGCGAAATGAGCGTGAAGGTGGCGAATGTCGCGCCCCGTGACGAGGGAAGCGAGGTGAACCGACTTCGGAAAGAGGGCGAGCGACCGGAAGAGGACCCCCGGGCGAAAGAGCGCTTTCCCTGTCATCCAGAACAGGAGGCGGAACATCGGAGCCGGTTTGCGGATCCACGCTGCGAGGAACGACCGGAGAACCTTCGATGAAATGAAAGGGACTCCGACCACGCGGTCCAGCCACCGTCGTGCTTCTTCGTGGACGACTTCCGGATGTTCGAGAATCATCGGAATGAGCACGACCGGTTGTCCCTGCCGTTCGAGCTCATCGATCTCTCGGAGAATGAATGTTTCGGTGATCAGAGGAAAACGCGAGAGGAGGACGCCCACCGGTCGCCGGATGCGAGGCGTCCCGGTGTCGCACATCGATTTCTTCAGCGGAGCGTCCGCGGACTCCATCGTCATGCCTCGGCTCGACGACTCAGGCGCTGCAGCGTTGCAGCGAACGCCAGCAAGAGAAAGAAATAGCGGGGAAAAGCGAAGTGGAGAAATATCCCGGAGACGAGATAGCCGATCAGCGCGATTCGGAACGCCATGGCCGCGGTCCTGAGCCGCGGATCGAGTCCAGGGCGCATCGCATCGCCTGAAGCGCCCCAGGCCGCAACCAGGATCGCGATGAGCATGACGAGTCCGACGAGTCCAGTCTCTGCCGCAACTTCGAGGTAAATGTTGTGCGGGTAGTAGAGATCCGGTTGATCCTCGTACTGTCTCGCTGCAGAGGCGGTCAGATCGACATAGTCGTCGTACCGCGCGGTGTAGTTGGCCGCACCGACTCCCATGATCGGATTCGCACCGAACATGACCCACGCCACCCGCATGAAAAGCTTCCGTTCCTCGAATGAGCTGTCGAGGCGAAGCGGAGCGTCGCGACTCGGAAGAATCTGCTCGATCGTCAGGAAGCGTTTCGTCACGCTGTCCGGTAAGAAGAGGAGAGCTACTCCGAGCGCACTCAGGACGATCACAGTGGTGCGCCAGCGGATGTGAAGCACCTTCAGCATAATCAGGCCCATAGCGGCCACAGCTACCATCGCGCCCCGCGAATAGGTGAGCCCGATCGCGATCAGAATCACGACTGCACTCGAGAACCACATGAAGCGGGCAACCCGGCTGGAGGTTCTGGCGCCGAACAGGACGGCGATCGGAAGAACGAGGAGGAGGATCTGCGCGAAGAAGTTCGGATCACCGAGGGGTCCCGCGATCCGCGGCTGAAAAACGGAGCCGTAAATGTGAGCCTGCTTGATCCGCGCGAGGCCAGCGAACTCGTTCGAGAAGTCTCCGGTCAGCACCTGAATGATCGTCAGTATGCCCAGGAAAGTGGCGGCGCCGGCGAATGCAATCAGTCCCTGCATCATGCGATCACGATTTCGCATCAGAAGTGTCGCGAGGGCGAAGATGACGAACGATTTAGCGATCTCGACGAATCGTTCGTCCGCCAGCGCCTGATCGGTAGCGAGGCTGGTCGTGACCAGCAACAGGAGAAGGTAGGCGAGAAGACAGGTGGTGAGCGGCTGCCTCGCCACTTCCGATACGTCATCGGTATCACGCTTCAGCCATGCGGCGAACACCAGCCCCACCACCAGAATCTGGAGAAGAGAAGGAAAGTCGTGAAATCGAACCAGAGTCTGCGAAAGGTTCAGATAGACGAATGCAACCAGAAGAGGGAGGCCGAGCGATGAAAAGCGAACGGCAAGCCCGCCGAACGCGACGGCGATCAGGATGAGCAACGGATCTGCCCTTCCGATCGTCGAAGCCATCAGCTCCCGATTGCCGAGGATCGCAGCCGTCATCGCGAGCGCCGCCAGCGATCCGATGATCGCGACTGCCGCGCCCGTCAGTCGCTCTGTTCGATCCTGATGATCGAGCGCAGGCACTTCAGGACTCTCCAGGAGTCCTTCCGGAGCCCTTCAGTCGATCGAGGGCCAGTGCCGCAGCGAGCCCGAGAACCAGCCCGAGGATTGCTCCGACGACCAGGTTCCGCTGAGGATCCGGGTAGCGGGGACTTCGCGGCACCGAGGCGGTCTCGAGAGAATGAAGCGAGTAGATACGGTAGAGAGTGCCGGCTTCCCGCATGGTCAGCTCGGCTGCTCCGTTCGCCGCCGCCGCCGCGACCTCGGCGCTCGGTCCCTCGGCCGAGATTCGGATGATGTTGGTGTTGGGAACGACTGAACCATTGATCCTGACTCCTCGCAACTCCAGCCCGAGACTTTCGGCGAGCGCCTCGCGCGCCTCTCGTGTCGTCGAGATCCGGGCGAATGTCGCGATGACGGTTCGTCTTTCGAGCGTATCGAGACTCCGCACGATTTCGTCCGGTTCGGTCGTCTCCGGGCTCGGTGCAACGACGAGCATTGCCGAGGTTTCGTAAACCGGCTGCTGCCGCGAGGTGAACCAGACGGTTGCCCCGAGTGTGACCGCGATCAGGAGCAGGATGAGCCACCACCCGCGCCGGATGGCTCCGCGATAGTCGATCTCTCTTTTCAAAAGCGGCCTCCTCGTTTCCACGTCACTGTACATCGTGAAAGCTTTGTCGGCGCCCGTCTAGGTCGCTCCTCGACCTGTCAGTACCACCCACAACGTGCGGAAGAGGATTCGGACGTCGAGCCAGAGGCTCCAGCGGTTCACGTACTCCCGGTCGAGTCTCATCCGCTCCTCCTCGGAAGTGAGGCTTCGGCCGCTCACCTGCCACAGACCCGTGATCCCCGGCTTTACCGAGAACCGGCGCATCTGCCCCCTCAGGGGAAATCTGCTCAGGTCCGACAGGAGGAGGGGGCGCGGCCCCACCAAGCTCATTGTTCCCTCGAGGACATTGAAAAGCTGGGGGAGCTCGTCGAGGCTGGTCCGCCGCAACAGCCGGCCGATCGGAGTGATGCGCGGGTCTGATTCCATCTTGAAGAACTGGGAATCGCGCTCGGATTCCAGTTCGGCCTGCATCGCTTCGGCACCGACGACCATTGTCCGGAACTTGTACATATCGAACTCGATGCAGCGGAAACCGATCCGTCGCTGTCGAAATACGACGGGGCCTTCAGACGTAAGCCGGATCAGAAGAGCCAGGATGATGAAAAGCGGCGCGGAAAAAACGATCAGGATTACGGAAGCGATGATGTCGATCAGCCTCTTGGCGTGCGCGCCCCATGGCCGCCGCGCTCTCAGATCGTGCCAGTAAACGCCGTAACTGGTTTCATCCCCCTCGTCCAGAGGTTCGCTCTCGTTTCCGATTGTACGGATCCCGAGGGGTCGCTCCTCTTTCGATTTGTCGGTCATGGACACTCGAGTCGTAGACAATCCCGGTGCGACGCAGCCACTGCGCCCCGGGCAAACAGAGTCAGTCCAGCAATCGCCGTGCAAGGCTCTCGCGCCGTCTCTCTGCGCAGATCGTCCCGAGGTCGGTTTCTTGCAGCCGGAAAAGCTACATGGCGCCACGCGAGGAAGTAGCTCGGAACAACGACGCTGACCTCAGCGTCATCATCGTAAGCTATCGAAGCGCGGACGATCTCGAGAACTGTCTCGCATCGCTCCGATACGTGCTCGACTCGGACCGGCCATTCGCGGAGATCATCGTCGTCGACAACGGTTCCGGTACGGGGCGAACGGCCGCACTCGCCGCAAAGTACCCTGAGGTCCGATTCATCGAGAACTCCGGCAACCATGGTTACGCTCACGCGTGCAACGTCGGCGCGCGTGTCGCGCGTGGAAGCGAGCTTCTGTTTCTCAATCCCGACATTCTGGACCCGGGGGATTCGGTTCACCGAATCGTCGCCATCAAGCGCTCCGAGCCCGGGCTCTCGATTCTCACCGTGCGCCAGATCGACCGGCGTGGGCGACCTCAAAGGGTCTTCGGCCGGTTTCCGACGGTTCTCACAATTCTCAGTCCCATCCGGTTCCTTCTGCGGCTATTGCGGCCGGCAGCGTTCCCCGATCCGCGGCGGACGAGCGCACGCCGGCTCATCGTCGACTGGGTCTCGGGATCGGCTCTCATGATCTCGCGCAGCGATCTCGAGCAGCTCGGGGGCTGGTGCGAGGATTACTGGATGTACTCCGAGGATGTCGACCTCTGCCGCCGGGCCAGAAGTCACGGATTGGTCGTCGCCTACTCCGGGGAGGTCGTGCTCGAGCACCGGCACGGTGGATCGAGCCGTCTGGACCGCGACATTTCGGCGCTGGCGCGATCCGAGGTCGTGATCTCGAAACACCTCTACGCGCATCGTCATCTGAACGGCCTCCACGCTGCGATCTATCACGCCATCCTCTTTCTTTCGCGGTTCCCTCCGCTCGTGCTTGCCACACTGCTCGCGCGGATCTGGCCTGACGCTCCGGATGCTGTGGCGGTGAGAGCCGCGATGTACAAGCACCTCGAGAACCATTACCGAAGAGTGATCAGTGACCGAAACTGGATCAGCCCCCGTTCGGTCAACTTCCGCTCCGGCGGCGAACAGGGCTCGGACCGGCCATTCCAGCGATCAGGAGCAGGATAAGTGAGGATATGAGGATGTTAAGGATGAGGATATGAGGATTTTGAAGATGAAAGGAGGAGGGGAAGGAGATGAGGATCTAATGAAATGAGTGGCTAGCGCCGACTGACGCTCGAGTCCTCAAATCCTCATATCCTGATACTCTCAATCCATTCGAATGGGGATCTGGCTGTACATCGCTGCTCTTCTGACCTTCGCCGTCGGCCTGGCGCACTCGATTCTCGGTGAGCGGTACATTCTGGTTCGGCTCTTTCGTCGCGCCGATCTTCCCCATCTGTTCGGCGGGCCGGAGTTCACGGTCAGGACGCTTCGGTTCGCCTGGCACATCACGACAATCGCATGGTGGGGGCTCGCCGCGATCATCGTGCTCGTCGCGGAAGATGCAGCGTCCCGGCCGTCGCTGCTTTATGTGCTGGCCGCAGTGTTTCTTCTTTCCGCCGCCCTTGCGGCCACGATATCGCGTCTGCTGCACCTCGCGTGGCTGGTTCTGGCAGTGACCGGCCTGATCGTCCTCGTGGCGGCCGGCAGTCAGTAGAGGATGTGAGGATGTGAGATGTAAGGATATGAGGTGGGTGACGACGACTGACGCTCGAACCCTCAAATCCTCATATCCTTCTTCACTCTCAGTTGTCGACGTAACCGTCCGACCATGTGCAGCGGGGATCGTGATTTCGGAGATCGATCGAATGGTCGGATTGCGCCTTCAGATTCAACAGCACCGATACCCAGCCGGCCCGGTTCTCGTGAAGACCGTCGAGAGAGAGATTCGACTCACGAAAGATGAGGTCCGTTCCTCCCGAATCAGTGCTGCGGAGCTCGAAAACGACAGTGCTTTCATCGAAGTAGGTGAGTGAGAAGCGGTCGGGCCGCGTCGAGTCGAGGATCCGACTCTCGAGAACCTCTCCGTTGGAAAAGTGAAAGGTCAGCCGGTCGCCATGCTGCTCGGTACGCTCCGCCCAGAACGATGCCCGTCCCTCATCGGTCGAGAGAAGATCGAATACCGCTCGCGGCCCGGCGTTCAGCCGAAGCCGCCATACGATCTCTGCAGCCCGTTCCTGCATGCGATCTCAGACGTTACCGCCATGCTTTTCGATGAACGACAGCACCGCGGCATTGTAGTCTGCGGCGTTGTCCTCGTTCATCGCATGCGATGCCTCCGAGACTTCGATCCGCTCGGTCCGGGGCAGAAGCTCTTCCAGACGGTCCGTGACGCGATGAAAGAGTGCGACGCTGTTCTCGCCCGTGATGAGCAGCGTCGGTTTCGCCACGGTGCGCAGCGCTTCCGGATCGAGCGGCAGAAAACCCGAACCGAGGAGCTCTGCTTTTGCGTTTCCGAGGTTGTCGCGTACCTGAGCTTTTTGGGCGTCAGATAATCGATCGTACCCTCCGCGGCCGAACGTTGCATCGCCGAATGCGCGGACTCCTCCTTCGAGGTCACCCTTCCTGAATGCGTTCTTCGCAGGAAGGATCCCGGTGAGTCCGAATCTGATGATCGCGATCGCGGTGCGTGGCCGGGTGACCAGCAGCCGGAGAATTTCGAGCGGCTTCGGGTCGGCGCTGACGAACAGCGTGATCGCGGGCGGCTCGGCGAGCGCGAGGGTACGGATGAGCGAGGGTTTATTCATGGCGACAAGCAGGCAGAGAAAAGCTCCGTAGGAATGTCCGACGAGGTGGGCCGGAGCGGCATCGAGCGATCGGAGGAGCGCCTCGAGGTCCGATACCTGTTCAGCCATCGAGTAATCGCGCCCTTCTTCAATTGGCTGATTCGGCCAGTGGAAACGCCGGCTGTAGTCGATGACGCGATGATGTTCGGCGAAGGCCTCCCGCTGGAGATCCCACGTTCGATAATCGGTGGCCGAGCCGTGGACGAGGACGACAGGTTCACCTCTCCCCAGCTCGTGGTACTCGAGTCGCGTGCCGTTGAACTCTGCAGATGCCATCAGGAAGAGCAGAGTGTACAGCTCAGAAGTCGACCCAGTTGCCGCGGGCCGAAGCGTTAGCCCTTTCATACAGCCAGGCTGTGGCGGCGAGATCCTCGATCGCGAGGCCGAGCGATTTGAAGATCGTGATCTCGTCTCGGGTTCGACGCCCGAGATTGGAATCGAGCAGGACCTCGCCGATCTCCGCCTGAATGTGGCTCTGGTCGATCACAGCTTCCTCGAGAGCGAAGAGGTAGTCTCCCGATTCGTTGATGGTCGACTCGCGGCGGTCGACGTAGAGCCGCCCGGCCGCGATCGTCGCGCCGTCGGCCTCTCTCGCGGTTCGGACGCTCGCCCCTACCAGGTTGAGATGAGCACCTCCGGAAACCCATGGACGATTGAGGATGGGTGTTTTCGAGCTCGTAGCCGTCACGACGATGTCGGCGTCCCGCACCGCCTCCTCGACGGTTCCGACAGGCGTGAGGGCGCAGTCGACCCGCCGGCGCATCTCCTGGCAGAACGCCGCCGACGCTTCAGGCGTGCGCCCCGCCACTCGAATCTCGCTCACCTCCCGGATGAGCGGGATTGCCTGGGCGTGCGCGCGAGCCTGAGCACCGGTGCCGGCGATCGCAACGACGGAAGCGTCCCGTCGCGCGAGCAGATCGGTGGCCAGCGCGGTCACGGCCGCGGTTCGAATCGACGTCACCGCGGAAGCCTCCGCGATGGCGAGAAGCTCACCGGTCGATCCATCGTGCAGCAGAACGGCTCCGAGATGGCTGTCGAGGCCCCGAGCGGGGTTTCCGGGAAAGACGCAGACCTCCTTCAGGCCCCAGAATGAACGATTGCCTCCGCGGAACGCCGGCATCAGGCCGAGAAAGCCCGATGGATCCGATGACCGGACGAGTGAGCGAAGCGGCTGGTGGACTTCCCCACGGGCGAGGGCCGAGAACGCCTCCCGCATGACGCCGATGCATTCGCGCATCGGGAGGAGATCGATCACGTCGTCGTGTCCGAGGATGACCGTGCGGGTCACGTCTCGATTGTACAGTCACTGGGTCGGACGATCAGAGACGATGCGAGGCATCTAGGTTCGTCCGGCTGGACTCCGCGCCTGCATTCCTGCCGATCAGGAACCAGAGAAAGAGGGCGGTTCCGACTCCCCAGGCGGCATTCACGGCCAGGCCCATCAGAATGATCGAGGGATCTCCACCGCCGGCAACGGGCAAACCTTTCAATGGTGCGACCACGAGTCCTGCCACCAGAGTCGGCGCGATCGCGCCGAACAGAAGCGCCCCGAGCCAGTATTTGCCTCCTGCCCATCGCCGGATCAGAAGCCACAACGGGATGCCCCAGATGCCACCCCAGAAGGCGAGCGAGATGACTGCCGGGACACCGAATGGGGGAGTGCCCTCCATTGCGTACGGAGCGCGGCTGATGATCCCAGCGAGATTGAAGAGCCATAGAACCGGCTGATGGAACAGGAGCGTCGCGAGAAAGCCGGAAAGAAAAGATAGAAAGATGCGCATGACGGCCTCCGTGGCACCTTCGGTCCGATGCAACGACGCGACCACGCGGATGGAGGAAGCCCGTTCTCGCTTCCCAACGAGTGGCCCCAAAGGTAACGAGCTACATCAGTTCGACGCGCACCGTCTGGACACCGTCCGCGATCGCGATGTCGAGGATCCTCGGCTGAGGCTTCTGATCCGGAGTCTGATCACGCTCGTGCGAGACGAAACTGATCTCGCCGCTCCGTTCGAGACGAATTTCATCGGCCTCGTCCGGATCGGACCCCGCGCGCCGTCGCGCCGCTTCCTCGAGGTCGCGTTCTGTGATGTGAGCCCTGGCGAAGTTCTTTTCGATCCGCTCGCCGTCCGAGACGAGTTTCAACGGGCGCCCCTTGACCAGCCGTCCGAACCATGGGTGATGGTAGGACAGTGACGCGAAGGACCAGTGCAACACGATCAGCATGAAGCCGGCGAAGATTGTCGGCATCAGGCTGGCGTTGCCGTTGATCGCGCGACTCAGGGACGATCCGAGCACGACGCCGAG
This sequence comes from Acidobacteriota bacterium, assembly GCA_019347945.1. Lineage (NCBI taxonomy): Bacteria > Pseudomonadati > Acidobacteriota > Acidobacteriota bacterium. The sequence goes on from JAHWKK010000014.1 coordinate 52,009, forward strand.
AATTACGTCGAACGCGGTGTTCTTGCCCAGCACCCGGCGCTCTCCGATCCGGATCATGGCGATCGTGGCGACGTAGACGATCGTGGCGCGCAGGATCATTTGTGTCGCGTCGAGATCCGGATCGTCGATTCCGAGCAGGTAGTTCCAGAAGTTGAATTCGGACATCCTCTTCCTCCTCAGATTCCGGGCTTGCCGGGGTCGTGCCGGACTCTGGGTTGGAGGTTCGAGGTTGGAGGTTGGAGGTTGGAGGAGTCAGTCAGACCCGGGCGCCGAAACCTCCTCCGACGTCGCTCAGGCGTCCCCGGGCGGACGTTGCCTCCCGACCGTCTCGGCACAGGCCAGCCGAGCGTCCCGGATGCGGCGGCCAGCATCCTCCAGAACCGGTGCGCTCGCCGAGATCTGCTCTTCGAGCCGTGAGAGCGCCAGCCGCAGCTCGCCGAGTCTGCCGCTGGCGGAAGCGACGACGTCCTCCTGATTGCGGAGATTTCCGGACACCGCGTCCCTGCGGCCGGAGAGTGCGGCGAGCGCTTCCATCGCACGCTCGAACGCCGGACCCTCTGCTTTCCCCTCCGTCACGATTGCCTGCAGCGACCTCGACCGTCGCTCGATCTCTTCCATCTCGCCGGAAGCATCGCGAGCTGATTGCGTGGCATGTCGCAGCTCTCGCTCGAGCTCCGCGATCGTCGCCGCGGTCCTCGACCGCGTCGTTTCGAGCTGTTCGATCTCGTCTCGGGTGATCGTTTCGATCCGCCGCCACTGGTCGATCATCACCTCGTGACCGCGCACCTCGGAGGTCATGCGCCGGTGGCGATCTTCTTCCTGACGGATCGTGAGCCACGTGGTGCGGCACCATTCCTCGAAGCGGAGAGGATCGATCGGCCGGCCGTTGTCCGAGCGCTCGGCCGCGGGCAGGTAAGCATCGAAAAGGCCGCGCTCCCACTCGTCGTGGAGGCTGTGCAGCTCTTCGGAGTAGTAGACCGCGACGCTTCTCGGCTGAAAGAGCTTGAGGATGAGGAGCCCCAGGAAGAGAAAGGCGAGAAAGGCGCGGACCGCAATCTCGGCTCTGTTGAACTGCGGATTCGAGAGGAGCCCTTCGAGTACGATGCCGCTGGAGTTGATCCCGGGGGAGAGGAGTTGGATACCGTAACGGTTTCCGAGCTCGGCCGGGGAGAGAGCGTCGAACCGTTCGAGTGCGGCGGCTCGCGCAGTCTCCGCGGCGGCGAGCTGTTCGCGCGTTTCTGCGAGTTGGCGCTCGATGGTTTCGAGAGCGGGTCCGCGGCCGTAGCGGCCCGAGGGACCGACGCCGGCTGCCTCGGCGACGCGCTCTCGTTCGAGTGTCGCCACGTTCCGGCGGAGCTCGGCGATGCGGGCGGCGTGGGTCTGGTCGAGCCCGGCTCTCGTCGACGCAATCATCGCCGAGTTGCGCCTCGTCATCTCGTCACGGACGTCGCCCGCGAAGATGGCCTGCGCCAGAAAGGGTGCCGTAATGAGGAGAGATGCGGTGACGATGGCGATCCTTCCGGCCACGCCTCCAGCGAGCTTCAGCCGTTCGCGCCGCTGGTCGATCGCCGGATCTTCGTCAGCTCGCGTGTAGCGGCCTCTCGCGGTGTCGAGCGTCATGAAACTCACGTCGACGATCCAGATCAGCACGAAGATGAATGCTCCCGCCACCGCGGCAGTCAGCCATGGTTGCCTTGCCGAGATCAGCCATCCCATGTATCCCCACGCGAGGCCCTCGGCCGTTGCCATCGCGAGAATCAGCAGTCGCGCACAGAAGATCCAGAAATCCGCGCTTCGCGTCAGCAGCTCGTCGCCGAACGGCTTGAGCGACAGGATGCGCGCGAGGCCGCTCGAGGGACGCGGCGATACGGCGAGCTCGGAGGAGGAGAGGGCGGAAACACCTTCGGCATAGTCGGTCATCGCGGCTGGCACGAGTGGAGTGCCTTCCACCAATTACGCGCACGGCGGAAAGATGTTTACAAAGGGGGGCGCGGAGGCGGGGTCGAGAGGGCCTGTACCGCGGGGCGGTTTCCCGTTACTCGTATCGGAGCGCTTCGATCGGGTCGAGCTTCGCGGCCCGGTTCGCCGGATAGATGCCGGAGATGACACCGACCGAGATGGAGACGCCGGTCGAGAGAAGGATGGAGGCCGGAGTGATCACGGTAGGCCAGCCGGCCGAGGCGGCGACCAGTTGCGCGATGATGATGCCGGCGAGGATTCCGGTCAGTCCGCCGAGCAGACTGATCGAGAAGGACTCGATGACGAACTGGCGCTGGATGTCCTTCCGCGTCGCGCCGATCGCGCGCCGCACACCGATCTCGCGCGTCCGCTCGAGCACGGTCGCGAGCATGATGTTCATGATCCCGATGCCGCCGACCAGCAGCGAGATCCCTGCGATCGATCCCATGACGATGTTGAAGATCCGCTGGGTGCTCCGGCTCTGCTCGAGCAGAGCCTCCGGGACGACGATCTCGAAATCGTCGACGCCTCCGTGGAGCCGCGAAATGAGCGGCTGCATTGCGGCGGCGGCGCGAGTCGCCGACGAGCCCGGCTCGAGCCGGACGATGATCTCGTCGACAGGCGCTTCGAGAGGATCGCGCGCGAATTTGCGAAGCGCGGTCGAGGCCGGGATCAGAATCTCCCGTGAGGGGGAGGCGATGGCGACTCCTTCGATCTCTTCACTCGTTCCCGCGGGAGGTGCGAGCACGCCGATCACCTGGAACCAGATGTCATTGACCTTGACGAGCTTTCCGACGGGCGGGGCGTCGCCGAAGAGGTCGCGTGCGATCTCCGCTCCGACGACGGCGACCTGAGCGTGTGATTCTTCATCGCGCCGGTCGATGAAGCGTCCCGCGGCGAGGTCGACTGTCGAAGTCTCCGGCTGACGCCACGAGACTCCGAAGACCTTCCCCTGCGCCCGGCCGTTTTCCGATCCGATTCGCCAGGTCTCGACACCGACTCTCGGCAGAACGCCGGAGACTTCTTCGAGTGCCTGACTGATGGCCTCGGCGTCCCGCATCGAGACGCCGAGCGAATTCTTCCGGATCTCGTCCCTCATCTCGGGTTCGATCTGTTTCGCCCGGATGATCACGTTGTCGAGTCCGAGCCGGCTGATCATCTCGAGCGCTTCACGCTCGCCACCGGCGCCGATCGAAAGCATGGCGATGACCGCGCCGACGCCGAAGATCATTCCGAGCATCGTGAGGATCGTGCGGAGCTTGTGGCGGTTGAGGTTGGCGAGCGACTCGCGGAACGATTCGAGAAAGTTCAACTCGTTCCTCCGTCACCTGCTGCTTCATCTCCCTCGATCTCCCGCTCCTCGATTCCGCTGAGCACGACGAGATCGCCTTCGTCGAGTCCCGAGGTGACGACCACGCGGCCGAGAGAAGCGGCGCCGGTCTGGATCTCGGCAGGGACGAATTTCCCGCCGCGTTCGACGTGGACGAATCTCCGGCCATCCCGGTCCCAGACGGCCTGGCGGGGAACGGTGACCACGTCGTCGAGCTCTTCGATGGTGATCTTCGCAGAGACGCGGGCGCCGGGCTTCATCGCCTCGGGCTCGGTCGCGGCGAACGACACGATCACTCCGAAGTACTGGACGGGGACGCCGCGCACTCTGGGGCGAGCGACTGAATCGACGCGCTTGACCTCGCCCCTGAACGTCCGGTTCGGGACCGAGTCGATCCGCACCTCCGCGGTCTGCCCCACGGAGACGCCGCCGGCATCGGCTTCGAGGATGAAGATCTCGGCCTCCATCGAATCGATGTCGGGGATCTCGGCGATCGGACGTCCCGGGAAGACGGAGGAGCCGACCGTCGGGAGCTCACCTCGCCAGTCGCGCTGAAAGATGACGATGCCGGGATGCGGCGCGATGATCTCGAGCGCTTCGAGGCCCCGTCTTGCGCGATCGAGCTTCGTGTCCGCGGTTCGCTGCTCGATTCGGAGCATCTCCCGTTCCGCTTCCGTGATCGAGCCGCGGACGCCGAGCATGTCTTCTGCGTACTCCCGCCTTTCGAGCGCGAGATCGCTGTCGATCATCGATTCGATCACCTCATGACGGGAGAAGATGTCTGCGTCGGTCACTTCGAACTTCTGAGCCGCGTCGTACTCCCGCTGTGCCTGGGAGGCGTCACGACGAAGGTTGCTGCTGGTTGCGCCGGAGCTCTCGAGTGCCGCTGAAAAGCGGTTGTCGATCGACTGGCGGTCGACACCGGCGGCTGCGAGCTCGTTCTCGAAGTCGGTTGGATCGAAGCGCACGATGACGTCGCCCTCCCGGACGTAGGAGCCATCCTTTTCGAGCCACGCGATCTTCAGACCCCCCGGAGCGTCTCGCGGAGCAGCCAGCGGTGTGGAGGCACTCGCCTTGAGATACCCCTCCGCGGTGACCGTCCTGATGAACTTTCCCTTCTGGACCCGGAGAGTCGAGACTTCGTCCTGTTGCGCTCCGGCGGCGCCGATGAGGATCACGACGGCGATCGCGATTGCAACCGCAGCGGCCGCTATCCAGTTCTTTCTTCTCGACATCAATCCTCTTCCGATTCCCCGGCCACGAGGACTTCATCGTTGAGCGAGAGTCCCGAAATGATCTCGACCCGGGTGTCGTTCGACCGGCCGATCTCGACCGGGGTCTCCTCGATCGATAACATTGTTCTCCGGGTGACGACCGGACCATCCTCGCGAATGGTCACCGCGGACACCGGGATGGTCAGAACGTTCTCCGCGCGGCCCAGCTCGATCAGACCGCGGAACCGCATGCCGGGCCGCATCGTCTCCCGGTCGATCTCGGGGAGCTCGATCTCGACGTCGAGCACCTTGAGCGGGCTGACATCGGAGACCCTGATCGCGTTACCGATACTGCGGACGACGCCGATGATCTCGTTTTCCGGATGGGCGTCGAGGCGGAACCGCACCTGCTGTCCGATCTCCACCTTTCCGCTGTCGGCCTCGTCGATCTCTCCCTCGGCGTGAAGCGAGTCGAGGTCGGGAAGCTCGAGGATCTTGTCCATTCGCCAAACCTGATCGCCGACTTTCTTCTTCTCGTTACGGCGATCGGCGAGATAGACGACAGTGCCCGCGCGCGGCGCGCGGATCGTCAATCGCTGAAGGTTCTCTTCAATCTCTCTGACGCTGGCCAGATCCTGATCACGCTTGCTCTCGAGAGAGCGGATCTGGGATATGGCGGCCCTTTCGAGCGCCGCGTTTTTCGTCCTGATGTACTCGATCTCCTTCTTCGCGATCGCGAAATCGACCTGGTATTGTTCGCGCTCCCGGACTCCGATGAGCTCGTCGGGTGCCTCGAGCTTCAGCTCCGCCTTTCTCGCTCGCGATTCCGCCTCGGCAAGCTTCAGCTCGTTGTCCTCCTTGCGAAGTCTGAGATCCGCCGTGGTCTTGTCGATCTCCGCCTGCGCCGAATCGGCCCGGGACTGACGGTCGCGCAACATGTCCTGAAGCCTTTGCGTATCGAAGGCGAGGATCGGCTGACCCTTTGTGACCTCCGACCCTTCGGGCGCCATCATTGCGATCTTGAAATCCCAGAAGTTCGTCAGTGGCGGGGGCCCGATCGTGACCGACGACGTCGAGACCAGCGAGCCGGTGATCTCGACTCCGGTCACGAGATCGCCCCGCGTCACCCTGACCCATTCGCCGGCGTTGCGGGCGGCGATCCGGTTCTGGGCGAATGCGACACCGAAGCCGAGAACGGCGATGATCGCGATCACTAGCAGAGCGTTGCGCGCGAGGGGTTTTTTGATCGTCACGATCCGGTTTCCTCGATCAGAGACTTCGCCATCGCGACGCGCGTTCCCTCCTCGAGCGACCCCTCGACTGCGCATTCGGTCGCATTGCATGCGACCACCGAGGTGGGTTCGCTCGTACCGTCGGTGAGGCGAACCGCGGGGGTATCACCGCTGAAGTCGAGCGCGTAGCGGGGAACGATCAGGGTGTTCTCGATCCTCGCGGTCTCGACATCGACCCGCGCGCTCAGTCCGGGCCGGATTCCCTCAGGCAGCTCTTCGTCGAGAGTGACCACGACCTGGAAGAAGCGGCGGAGCGAAGTTCCCCCCTCTTCCTCGGCCACCGGGCTTACCCGGCTGATCCGCCCCGGCATCCGCCGATCCGGCCAGGCATCCAGGGTCACCAGCGCCGGCATCCCCTGAACGACTTTGCGATCGTCGACATCTGCCAGCCGCGCGTGGATCTCGAGAGTCGAAAGGTCCGGGATCCGTGCGATCACGAATCCTACCCACGCCATGTCACCGACCTCGATTTTCTTGCCATGCCACGGATGGTTGTTGATCACGAACAGACCGTCGGCGGGGGCGGTCAGAGTCATCGTCTCGACCGCCTGATGCGCGATTCCCACCTGGCGACGGGCTTCGGCGAGCTCGAGTCTGATGTTGTCGATCTCGGTTCTCTGTGCGTGCCTGGTCGCCTCCAGCAGAGTCTTCGCTTTCTCGAACTCCGTCCTCGCTCTGTCGAGCGCGAGCTGGCGCTCGTCGTACTCCTTGACCGAGATGATCTCGGGTGGGATCTCGGCATCGAGCTTCGCCTTGTCGAGGTCCGCCTTCTTTTTCAGGTAGTCGAGCTCTTTGTCTGCGATCTCGGCCCGAGCCTCCTCGGTCTTCTGGAGGAGCTGCTCCCCCTTTTCGAGCTCGGTCCGCTCGATCTCATCGAGCCGGCTCGCGAATGAGGAGGTATCAAGCTCGACGAGCCGCGCTCCTTTCATGACTCTGGCCCCATCCTGTTCGATCCACTGGATCGTCGTTCGCCATTCGGGTAGCGGAGGAACCACGATTGGCTCGGCAATCTCGGCATCGACCTCCCCGGTGAGGACCATCCGCTCGACGAACGTCCCCTTCCTGACGACCGGCTCGTTCCGAAGGTCGACATGAGTCGCTCGCTCACTGGTACAGCCGAAGGCGGCGAGCAATAGGGCGAAGATGTGTCCGAGGTTTGCTTTTCTCATCGGTTTCATTCAAATAGACGACGACGGCCCTCGCAATGTTCCGATCGAAAAAATAATTCAACTGATGGAGACGAATCTGGGTCAATCCGATTACGATGAGCCGGGCCGGGCCTGAAAACCGGGAGTTCGGCTCCGAAATCGTCGGAACGCCGTCTGCTTCCGGCGCTGAGCTCCAGGCTCGAGGGCGGCCCCGTCCGTTAGGCTGAGAGACGATGGCTCGACGAATCGCCAGCAGGAAGGCTCGGGAATCATTCGACAGGATCCGGCAGCTGGATCGCTCCGCGCTGAGGTCTTTCGTCGATGAGACCATGGCCACGATGATCGAGGAAGAGGCACTCGCCGTCCTCGACAATCCCTGGTGCGACTCGAGTATCGCTTCGCGAATCGCCCAGTCCGATCTGACGTCCCGTCGCGCAATCCGCTACGCGCTGGTCAGTCACCGGCAGACGCCGCAGGGGCACGCGATGAAGTTCGTTCATCATCTCGACTGGCAGGAGCTGCTCCGCCTCTCCACCAACGTTCGTGTGAACCCATCGATCCGCCGATCCATCGACGAGCAGATGCGAATCCGGCTGAGAAAGATCACTGCCGGGGAGAAGGTTGCGGCGTCGAAATTCTGTTCGCAGGCGATCATCCTGGAGCTCTGCCACGACCCGGACATCAGAATCTTCCGGGGCCTGCTGATCAATCAGAGAATGACCGAGGACATCCTGCTGCAGACGATCCTTTCCGAGATTTTGACCGGAGAGCAGATGGCGGAGATTCTGAACAACGACCGGTGGAAATTCCGGCTGCCGCTGTTGCGGGCGCTGGTGAAAAGTCCCAGCGCGCCCCGCGCAGTGGCGGCGTCCTGTCTGCCCAGGCTGCCGCGGGCTGACATCGAGGAGATCGCCGGGAACCCTGGCACGCCCGTCTATCTTCGCCGTTGCATCGAGCGGCTGGAACTGCTCGACTGAACGGTTTTCGGATTGGTGAATCCGAATACCGAGCCTTTTCCCTGGTGTTGTGAAACGGCTAGAATCGACTCAGATGCCGGACGATGCCGTGAATGTCAGCGACGAAAGAGAGCCCCTGGCCGAGCTCGGGGCGGATTTCCAGCGGGAGAGAGAGGCCAGAGGTGTCACCCTGCGGGAAATCGCGGATACCACGAAGATCAGCTCCCGTTTCCTGGAAGCAATCGAGCGGGGGGATGCAACGGTCCTCCCGGCGCCGGTGTTCACGCGAGGGTTCATCCGGGAGTACGCCCAATATCTGGGGCTCGACGTGGAAGCAATGGTCGAACGGTACATGGCGCAGGTTCAGCTCGACGAACGGCGCGAGGCGGAATCGGAGGCAGAGCTCCAGGAGCGAATTCGCGGGGGACTGCCTCTGATCGGTGGCAAGGGCCTGGTCCGGACGGTGATCATCGTGATCGTGATCGGACTCATCCTCGGGGTGATCGCCTGGATGGCCTCGAGCCGAGTTGAAGATTCGCCGGCGGAGGCGACCGGGGCCCCTCCGGCGCCGGTCGTGCCGCCGGCCAGGACGGCAACCGCCGAGCCCGAGCCGGTGGTAATCGATTCGGTGGAGGTCACGGTTCGCGCGACGGAGCCGACCTGGATGCTGGTTGCTGTCGACGGGAACGCCACAGAGGAGATGACGCTGGGACCAGGAGAGACCCGCACCTTTCGCGGCTCGGAGAACGTGACCTTCGAGCGGCTCGGAAACGCAGGAGGCATCCAGGTCTCGCTCAATGGCGTCGAGCTCGATCCGCTCGGGCGGTCGGGTCAGATCGTCAATGACGTCAGTTTTGGCATCGAGGATGCGAGGCGTACAGTTGAGCGAGGAGGCTCTGACCTGGACGATGAGTGAACTTCTCGGTTCCTCACCTGAACAACTGAAAGCGCGCATTCTGAGTGACGAGGCACCGGAGGACTTCCAGATGCTCGTCGCGCGGGGATTTCTTCCTGTGGCGCAGGAAGACATGATCCCGATTCTCATCCACCTGGGACGGAGTCCGAACGAATCGATTGCGAAGCAGGCGCGCTCTTCACTGGGGGAAGCGCCACGAGGGTCGATTCAGTCATTCGCCGAAGATGAGTCCTCGCCTCCCGCGGTGCTCGGGGATCTCGCCGTGGTCACAGAGGATCGGGCGGTACTGGAGAAACTCGTCCGGAACCGTGCGACGCCGGCGGAAGCGATTTCCTCGCTGGCCCGAAAGGCGGACGCGAGACTTCAGGAAGCAATCGTGACCAACCAGAGGAGGATTCTCGAGCAGCCGGAAATTCTGGAAAGCCTCGAAGCGAATCCGAGTCTGACCGGCGACACGAAACGGAGGATCCGGGAGTTCCGGGAAGAGTTTTTCGAGAAAGAGCAGGCTCGCCGGGATGCGCGCGAGAGGCGTGCGGCCGAGGAGGCGGAGCTCGCTGCCGAAGCCCAGAGGGAGCTCGACGAGATTCTCGCAAAGGTCGAGGATGATCGCCCGAAGGAGGAGACGCTCCAGGGGGCTCCGCCGGGAGTTTCCGAGGCCACCGAAGATGATCCGGACGAGAACCTTTCCGCCTGGGTTCGTATCCTGAAAATGAGCGTCTCGGAACGAGTTCGGACGGCGTTCAAAGCGGGCAAAACCGAAAGGACCATTCTGATCCGCGATCGGAACCGGCTCGTCTGCACGGCCGTGATCAGGAGCCCCCGCATCACCGAGACGGAGGTCGAGGCCTACGCAGCAATGCGGAACATCGATGGTGAGGTTCTGCGGCTGATCGGGATGAACCGGGAATGGATGAGAAAGTATCCGATTATGATGTCGCTGATCAAGAATCCGAAGGCTCCGCCCGGAGTTGTGTTGCCTCTCGTCAATCGCTTAACCTTAAGAGACCTGAAGGGTCTCAGTACCGATAAGGGCGTGCCCGACGTGATTCGTGTGAGTGCGCGACGTCTGTTCAATCAGAAAACGAGAAAATGAGCACCGTCAACTACTACGACGTTCTGAAGGTTCCGAAAAAGGCGAGCGCCGAAGAGATTCGAAACAAGTTTCGTCAGCTCGCACGCGAGAACCATCCCGACCGGTTCGCCGGAGCCGAGCGGGAGAAGGCGGAGGTCCGATTTCAGGAGCTGACCGCCGCGATGAACGTGCTCACCAACCCCGCTCGCCGCAAGCAGCACGACGCCGATCTCCAGCGGGGTACCGCCGCGTCCCAGGACCCGAAACAGCTCGCCAAGGTCTACATGTCCCACGGCGTCAAAGCCTGGCAATCCGGCGACTACGAGACGGCGCGCGCAAACTTCGACATGGCCGTCAAACACGACGCGACCGATGCGAAAGCGTGGCACAATCTGGCACTTGCCAGCGCCAAGGTTCCCTCCGCCGCGCGTGAAGCGGTCGTCGCCGCCGAGAAGGCCGTGGAGCTCGAGCCGATGAATCCGACCTATCTGAAGGATGCCGGGCTGCTGATCATGCGCGCGGGTCTCCGGATCAAGGCGCAGAAATATCTGGAGAAGGCGTTAGAATGGAGCCCGGACGATCCGGAGCTCCTGCGGGCGCTCGGGAGAACGGGCCAGACCTCGGGCGATCAGGGCAGCAAGGGGATCCTCGATTCGCTCTTCAGGAAGGGTTGACGGGGTGCAATTGGAAGCATACGGACTGTCGGACGTCGGACGTCAGAGGACCATCAACGAGGATTGCTATCTCGTCGACTCCGAAAACCGGCTGTTCCTCGTCGCCGACGGCATGGGCGGACACGCCGCCGGGGAGGTGGCTTCGCGAATCGCCGCCGACACGATCAAGGACTTCATCGTCCATACGGAAGAGGACGATGGAACATGGCCCCACGCCTATGATGAGAACTTCAGTCGCACGACCAATCGGCTGATCTCGGCGATGAAAATCGCCAACTCCCGCGTTGTCGAGGCGATGAAAAAGGATCAGCGGTTGCAAGGGATGGGAACCACGGTAGTGGCGGGGCTGGTCGAAAACGGTCACATGTCCATCGCTCATGTCGGTGATTCCCGCGCCTACATCGTCAGAGAGTCGCAGATGTCGAGGCTGACTCACGACCATTCATGGGTCTTCGAGCAGGTCCGAGCGGGGATGATGACCGAGGCGGAAGCCGAAAAGCATCCGCTTCGCAATGTGATTACCCGTGCACTCGGCGGTGCCAGCTCGGTGGTACCCGAGGCAGCGGAGCTCGACTGGCGGGAAGGCGACGTCCTGCTCCTCTGCTCGGATGGGCTCACCGGAATGGTCGAAGAGGACGACATCCTCCGGATCATCAGCGAGGCCGACAACGTCGAGGTCGCCTGCAAAGAGCTGATCGATCATGCAAACGAGCGGGGCGGAGTCGACAACATCACCGCCGTGTTGGTCCGTTTCGCCTGAGATCCGCTCCACCCGGTCGACTCCGAATGCTGTTGGAAGCGGGGCGGGCGCGAGCCTGCTTCGCGACTCGATCCATCACCGCCGTCTTCCCGGCTCGATCGCACTCCGAACGTGACCCGGATGATTCATGAGACGTCTGCTGCGGAGGCGGAAAGCAGCGCGGCTACGGCGTTGCGCTCGAATCGGCTCCTCGACATACTCCAAGTATGCCTGCGTCGCCGAATTCATCGCGCGCCTTGTATCCGCACCACTTTGCGCCTCCTCGCGGCGACATCTCATGAATCATCCGGGTTAAACTTCGCAACTTTCGAGGCTGAATGTCATACGACCACAAACAGATTGAAAACAAATGGCAGCGGCGCTGGGCCGATGCCCGCGTCGCGCACGTCGACGTCACGACCGAGGGAGACGAGCTCTACATGCTCAACATGTTTCCGTACCCCTCGGGGGACCTCCATGTCGGGCACGGTCGCAACTACATTCTCGGAGATGCCCTCTATCGCCACCTCCGGATGACCGGAAAGAAAGCGCTCAATCCGATGGGATGGGACGCATTCGGTCTGCCGGCGGAGAACGCCGCGATCAAGCGAGGCGTCCATCCGGGTGAATGGACGCGAAGCAACATCGATCGCGAGAAGAAGCAGTTCGAGCGTTGGGGAATCCTTTACGACTGGTCGAGAGAGATCGCCTCGTGCCACCCAGGCTATTACCGATGGAACCAGTGGCTCTTTCTCGAAATGTACGAGCGGGGCCTCGCCTACAGAGCCGAGGCTCCGGTCAACTGGTGCCCGGGATGCCAGACGGTACTCGCCAACGAGCAGGTGCTCGAGGGAGCATGTGAGCGGTGCGGCTCGGAGGTCGCGCAGAAGCAGTTGTCGCAATGGTTCTTCAGGATCACCGACTACGCCGACCGGCTCGACAGCGGACTCGACTCACTCGAGCACTGGCCCGAGAAGGTCCGGACGATGCAGCGGAACTGGATCGGAAAGAGCCGGGGGGCCGACGTCGAGTTTCCGGTGCCCTCGACCGGAGGATCGATCCGGATTTACACGACCCGTCCCGACACGCTCTACGGGGCCACCTTCATGGTCGTCGCGCCGGAGCACCCGGACGTTCCCGCCCTGATCGAAGGGTCCTCCGACAGGGAAGAGATCGAGAGCTGGATCCGGGACGTGACCAATCAGAGCCAGCTCGATCGGATCTCCGAGGCGGGTGGCAAGGAGGGAACGTTCACCGGCCGGTTCGCGATCAATCCGTTCAGCGGCGACGAAATGCCGATCTGGCTCGGCAATTTCGTTCTCCCGCAGTATGGAACGGGCGCGATCATGTCGGTTCCCGCCCATGATCAACGCGACTTCGAGTTCGCAAAGAAATACGACCTGCCGATCCGGGTCGTCATCCGGCCAGCCGGGGAGGAGCTCGATGCGGCCGAGCTCGAGGAAGCCTGGGTGGGGGAGGGGACGGCCGTCGACTCCCCGGTGATCGACGGAATGAAGACGGCCGAAGCGATCCCGGCGATGATCGCCGAGATCGAAAAGCGCGGCATCGGGGAAGGAAAGGTCCGATACCGCCTTCGCGACTGGCTGATCTCGCGGCAGCGCTACTGGGGTACGCCGATCCCGATGATCTACTGCGATGACTGCGGGCTCGTGCCGGTTCCGAAAGACGATCTTCCGGTCGAGCTGCCGTCAGACGTTCCGTTTACGGGTCGCGAAGGAAACCCGCTCGCCCGTCATGAATCCTTCGTCGCGGTCGACTGTCCGGAATGCGGCGGGGCCGGACGCCGTGAAACCGATACGATGGACACCTTCGTCGATTCCTCCTGGTACTGGGCGCGCTATCTGTCACCACGGGACGAGACTCGGATTTTCGATTCCGATCTGGTGAACCGATGGCTTCCGGTCGACCAGTACATCGGCGGGATCGAGCATGCGATCCTCCACCTTCTCTATGCGCGATTCATCTGCCGCGTGCTGCACGACATGGGACTGGTGACGTTCGAGGAGCCGTTCGCGCGGCTGTTCAACCAGGGGATGATTACGAAAGAGGGGTACCGGGATCCGTCCAGAAACAACCAATGGGTTCCACTCGACGATGTCGAGCTCAGGGACGGCTCGGCATGGCGGAAAGGGAGTGGGGAGCCGCTGGTCGCCGACGTGACGAAGATGTCGAAGTCGCGGTTCAACGTCGTCGCTCCGGACGAGCTGATCGAGCGCTACGGAGCGGACACGGAGCGTGTGTACACACTCTTCATCGCCCCGCCGGAGAAGGAAGCGGCGTGGTCGGATGAAGGTGTGGTCGGCGCCGCGAGATTCCTGAGGCGCGTCTGGAATCTGACGGAGGAAGTCGAGTCGCTTCCGGAAGGGACGGATGACGCTGCGGGGACGGATGCGCTCGTCAGGAAAACCCACCAGACGATCGACGCGGTGACGCGACGACTCGAGCGATTCGAGATGAACACGGCGATCTCGGCTTTGATGGAGCTGTCGAACGCGATCGGCGATTATGCGAAGACGGGAGCGAGGCCGCGAGCGCTCGAAAGTCTCGAGGTTCTGCTGAAGCTGCTTCATCCGTTCGCACCGCATGTGACCGAAGAGCTGTGGGAAAGGCTGGGACACCAGCGTATGCTGATCGACGAGCTCTGGCCGGTTGCCGACGAAGCGCTGATGGCGGAGGAATCGTTGAAGATCGCCGTCCAGGTGAACGGCAAGCTTCGCGGAGAGGTCGAAGTGCCCGCCGGGATCGAGGAATCGCGGCTCTTCTCCGTCGCCGAAACCGACGAGCGTGTCGCCAGGCATCTGGAAGGAAAGTCGATCATCAAACGAATCCACGTACCCGGCCGGCTGGTCAATCTGGTGGTGAAATGAAGAAAGTCGGAGTGGTTGCTCTTCTGTTTCTCTCTCTCCCGGTTCTGACGTCGTGCGGCTATGCGCTGGTGGGAAGAGGAAATGTACTTCCGGCGGACGTCCGGTCGATTCATGTGCCGGCGTTCGTCAATCGGACCACACGCGTCGAGATCGAGCAGAGACTGACCCAGGCGGTCGCGAGCGAACTGGTTGCGCGTGCCGGCCTGAGGATCGTCTCCGATCCCGACGATACCGACGCAATTCTGCGCGGGGAGATCACTTCGGTCTCGATCACGCCGGTTGCATTCAACGATCAGGGCCGCGCCACGCGCTATCAGGTCAGTATCAATGCGGGAATCGAGCTGGTGGATCATCGGAAAGACGATGCGATCATCTGGAAGAACGATCACTACAGCTTCTCCGAGAGTTACGCCGTCGAGGCCGGCTCGCTCGATGCGTTCGATCAGGAGACCCGGGCTCTCCAGGAGCTCGCAGAGCTCTTTGCCGAGTCGGTCGTCGCCAGCATTCTCGAGGGATTCTGAGCATGAGAGCGATCGTGTTGCTGAGCGGAGGGATGGATTCGGCCACCGCACTCGCGCTTGCCCGCTCGAGTGGACGTGAGGTTTACACGCTCTCTTTCGACTACGGCCAGCGCCACGCGGTCGAGCTCGGGCTTGCGCGATCGCTGTCGGCGAGCCAGGGCGCAGTGGAGCATCAGGAGATCGAGATCGATCTCACGGTCTTCGGAGGAAGTGCGCTCACCGACGCGATCGAGGTTCCCCGCAACGCCGCCGACGACGAAGGAATACCGATCACGTACGTGCCGGCGAGGAACATGATCTTTCTTTCGATCGCCACCGCCTGGGCGGAAGTTCTCGATGCAGATGAAATCTGGATCGGTGTCAATGCGGTGGATTACAGCGGATATCCGGACTGCCGGCCCGAATTCATCGAGGCGTTTCAATCGGTCATCGACGTCGGTACGAAGTCGGGAATCGAGCGCAGCCAGCCGCAGGTCATCGCACCGCTGATCGAAATGTCGAAAGCCGAGATCATCGAGACCGGAACCGAGCTCGGGCTCGACTATTCGGAGACGAGCTCCTGTTACGATCCGGACGACGACGGCGCATGTGGGGAGTGCGACGCCTGCATTCTCCGCCGCGAAGGATTCGAGGAGGCAGGAATCGAAGACCCCACGCGTTACCACGAGTGATGCGCGTCACCGAGATCTTCCATTCCATCCAGGGGGAGTCCTCCCACGTGGGGCGTCCGATGACGTTCGTCCGCCTCACCGGCTGCAACCTCCGCTGCGTCTGGTGCGACTCCGAGTACACCTTCACGGGCGGGAAGCGTATGACGCTCGACGAGGTGATCAACGAGGTCGGCGGAATCGGCTGCCGCACGGTCGAGATCACCGGCGGCGAGCCGCTTCTTCAGAAGGAAGCCTTCGAGCTCGTCCGACGTCTCTGCGATGAAGGGTACGAGGTGCTCGTGGAAACATCGGGATCGATCGATACGTCACCGGTCGATACGAGGGCGAAGATCATTCTCGATCTGAAGTGTCCGGGGTCGGGGGAGACCGATCAGAACCTCTGGAGCAATCTCGACCGGCTCCAGCCGCACGACGAGATCAAGTTCGTGATCGCGGACCGCGCGGACTACGAATGGGCCCGGGACGTCGTCAGGGAACGAAAGCTCGAGAACTTCACCGTGCTGATGTCACCGGTCTGGGGTGAGCTCGAGCTGAAGCCGCTGGCCGAATGGATCCTCGCGGACGGGCTCGATGTCCGGCTGCAGACCCAGCTCCACAAGCACGTCTGGGGGCCCGGCGTTGAAGGGGTCTGAAGGAGAGATCTGTCGCCCCTCCGGGGCTTCGTATATTGGGCCGAGTCAACCCGGGGTGGCGGTCGGCGCCTGGCGGCGCCTCCCTTCACCCCGCGCTACTTTCTGACCGCCCCTGCCGGGGCGGATCGATCTCTTTCTTCTATGGAATGCAGCCATTACTCCTCGACGGGTGAGCGCGACAGCTCGCCGTGGGCTAGATAGTGAAACGCACGCTCGACGGCGGCATGGCCGCCGTGAAGAACGACGTAGTCTCCCGGCTCGATGACGAAATCTCCACCGGGGGCGGCGTGAGTGTCGTCGTCGCGGACGACGACGAGGATTGATGCTCCCGTCAGATTCCGGACGTTCAGCTCTGCCAGCGTCTTCCCGGCAACCGGCGCATCGTCGGTCACGCGATAGATGTCGGTCGCTCCCTCCGCCAGGATGTCCAGCATCGTCGAAGAGACTTCCCTTTCGTCTTCCCGAAGCGCTTCATAGCCCTCGGCCCTCAGGACCCGGCGCTGTGCCTGGATGACGTTTCGAGGAATGTGATACCGCTCGAGAACGCGCGTGAAGATCTCGATCGAGGTCTCGAACTCCTCCGCGATCACGGAGTCTGCTCCCTGCGCGTAGAGATCCTCGATCTCCAGAACCAGCCGGGTTCGGACGATGATGTAGATCTCCGGGCTGAGCTGCCTCGCGAACCGTACGATCCTCGCGGTGGCGACCGGATCGGCGATGGCGACCAGGAGAACTCGAGCGTCTTTGATGCGGACGTGTTCGAGAAGCTCCCTTCGAGTGGCATCCCCGAATGCGATCGGTTCGCCGGCTTTCCGGCCACGCTCGACGGCTTCCCCGCTCAACTCCACGATCCGATAGCGGATGCCGGTTCTCTTGAGTACGCGAGCGACGTTCTCCCCGGAGAGACCGTAGCCGATGATGACGACGTGGTGACGGATTCCTTCCTTTTCGGGCTCGTCCGGCGCTTCGGCGCGCTGGGGAAGAATCCGCTGCAGGAGGAAGGTCACTCGAGGTGACAACTCGATGAAGAAGGGAGTCACCATCATGGTCAAAACGGCGCCTGCCAGAAAAGCCTGAAAAAGTCCGTCGGTGAGCAGCCCCACCGCGAGCCCGACATTCGCAAGAATGAACGAGAACTCGCCGATCTGTGCCAGTCCGATTCCGGTCGTCACGGCCGTGCGCGTCGGATATCTCATCAGATAGACGATCCCGGTGATCAGCAGCAATTTGAGCAGGATCAGACTCCCGGCGAAAAGAAGAACCAATCCGAGGTGATCGAAGACGAATTCGAGGCTCAGAAGCATCCCGATCGAGATGAAGAAGATGCTGTTGAATACGTCGCGAAATGGAAGGATGTCGGCGACGACCTGGTGGCTGTATTCCGATTCAGAGATCAGAATCCCCGCGATGAATGCACCGAGTGCGAGCGAGAACTCGAGCGACTCGGTGAGCAGCGCCATTCCGAGACCGATGAAGAGCGCACCGACGACGAGAATCTCGCGGATACCGGTTCGCACAATCTGCCGGAGCACGAGAGGCATCAGATTTCGGGCGACGACGAATACCACCCCGATGATCAGAATGCCGCCCCCGAAGCGGACGAGGATCGTGAGCGGTGACGCTTCGACGACTCCGGCCAGAACCGGCGTCAGGATGATCATTGGAACGACCAGGAAATCCTGGAACAGGAGAATCCCGATGATGAGCTTCCCGTGTGGTGACTCGAGCTCATTGCGATCCCCGAAGAACTTGAGCACCAGCGCAGTACTGCTGAGCGTCACCAGAAATCCGAAGAAGACGGCGCGGGAAAGCCCGAATCCGAGTGCGAGCGCGATCCCGACCGTTGCCGCGGTTGTCAGCAGAGCCTGAAGCGATCCGCCGAGAAGGAACATTCTCCGGATCTGGCGGAGCCTCTCGAGCGAGAACTCGAGCCCGATTGCGAAGAGCAGCGCGACGACGCCGAACTCCGCCAGGACCTTGACGGACTCGACATCCGAGATCAGCGCCAGCCCGCTCGGGCCGATCAGGATTCCCGTGATGAGAAATCCCACGAGCGCCGGGATCTTCAGCCGGAAGCAGACGAGGATGACGATCGTGGCCGCACCGAGAAGGACGACGAAGTCGAACAGCAGAGGAATGTGAGTCATCTGGCGAGCGGAATCTTAGCAGCCCGGCCTGGCGAATCCGCTTTCGAAGCTGGAAGACGTTCTGGGAATCCTGTTCGGGCTGGCGCTCGCGATCTTCATCGGCGGCAGTTGAAGGCCTCGTCCAGCTCCCGCTCGGTCGCGGGGCGGATGCGAATCGATCTCACCCCCGAAGCGTCTCGTCCTGAATCCGGCGCAACACCGCCCTCCACTCCTCCCCGGGAGCGGCTCCGTCTCGCACTTCCTGCGCGCGACGCTGGATCTCGGCGGCCCAGGCGGCCTCGACGTCGTCTTCCTTCTCGTCCAGGCTCGCTAGAAGGTCTTCGGCCAGCCGGGCTCGCTCATCGAGCGGAAGGTTCATCGCCTCTTCCAGAAGCTTGGCCGCGTCAGCCATGGAAAAACCCTAGCACGCCGCTGACCATCGGTTCTACCGGTACACGAAAGCTCACCGGACGAAGCGGGAAAGGAGAATGATGTCGAGCTCCGGGACGCGATCGAGGGATGCGTCGTTCGTGATCAGACCCGCATCGAGCTCGAGCGCGGTCGCGCAGATGAGGGCGTCCGGCATTCGAAGCCCCAGCGAGCCTCGAAGCGACGCGGCCCGACGGGCGATGGCATAGTCCGGCGAAACGATCGATGCGCCCGGCATCGCGAGCAGAAACGTCTCGCATTCCGCAACCGTCTCCGGGTTCCCGGTCTGGAACGGCCGCACGAGCATTTCGGCGATCGTGACGGTCGAGACCACTCCCTCGAGGCCACCCGCCGCCATCGTGTCGATCGCGATCGTCGTCAGCTCCGACCACGGTTCGAGTCCGCCCAGGTGGTAGATCAGCGGCGCGGTGTCCCAGACGACCCGAGGACTGCGAGCGAGGCTCTCGGCGAAGCGCGATCGCCTCAGCGCCACCCGGCCCGCTCCTTGGCGATGGCCTGATCGACCCCGGATGCATCCGAGCCCCAGAGCTCCGCGAGACGTCCTCGACTCGATTCGGCGAAGTCCGCCGCCGGAATCAGTACCAACGAATCCCCCCGGGAGATCAGGACGAGCTCCGACCCCTCGGTAAGATTCAGGAGCTTACGGTAAGCCTGAGGGATTACAATCTGACCTTTTGAGCTGAGTCTTACAATTGCTCGATTCATCTTACTAATGAGTATAACGTAAGATCGATGATCCCTGGACACGAATCTCTGGCGAGCTGCAACATTGGCGGGCCCGAAAATCAACCCTGAAACCCGCAACGTTCAACCAATGACCGGGAGGGCGAGGCGCCTGCCGAGCCGCACCGTAGCGCTCCCCCGAAAATCAATCCTGAAACCCGCAAAGTTCAACAAACGACCTCCCGATGGTAGGTTGCATGGCGCGAGAACGCCACGGTGCGGCTCGGCAGGAGCCTCGCCCTCCCGGTGGTAGGTTGCATCGGACGGGTCGGACGGCTCGGGTTCCGGAGTCCGCGATGATGGTTCCCTCACAATCGCTCGAGCTGCTCCTTCGGATAGTTTGCCGCGTCGACCTTCGCATGCGCCTCGACGATTCGCCCTTCCTCGTCGATCAGGTAGGCGATCCGCTTTGCCCCGCTCGCCTCGCGGCTTTCGCAGGCTCCGTAGGCGAGGCCGATCTCCCGGTCCTCGTCGGAGAGCAGCGGGAACGGGAAGTCGTATTTTTCTGCGAACTTCGCATTCTCATCGGGAGAATCGAAGCTGATGCCGAGCAACCGGGTGTTCTTCTCGTCGTAGCGATCCGCGAGGTCCCGGAACCCGGAACCCTCGATCGTTCACCCGGGTGTGTCGGCCTTCGGATAGAACCAGAGAACGACCTTCTGGCCGCGTAGATCCTCGAGGCTCAGATCCTTTCCGGTGTGAGCTTTTGCGGTGAACTCGGGGGCTTTCTCTCCTGGCTTCAGCATGGGTCAGTTCCTTTCACGTACCGAGCCGATCGGACTTCCGGGCGGCGCGGGGATCGGGCGTCCGGCGTCGTCATCCGTCCACGGCCGATCGAGGAAGCGCAGGATGGTTCCTGCCATCAGAGCGCGGTGGCTCCGCTCGATCGATTCGACTCGCCCGGATGACTCGAACGAGGTGAGCCGCCTCAGAGCGGAGGTGGCAATTGCCCGGACGTCGAAATTCGCATCGCGATTCTCGACCAGCTCCATCAGCCGAAGCGCGATCAGATGCTGAACGGCACGGCCGATCGCCGCGTCGGTCGGATCGTCGCCTCGCTCCCAGGATTGATCGACCAGGCTGGTGACGACCTCCTCGAAGCCGGGCGAGCGGGGGTTCGAAGCATGAAAGGCGACGAGCCGAGCCGCGCGATTCGGCTCGAGAAGCCCGGTCACCGCGAAATCCGCCGCGACCTGCGCGGCGGCCAGTGGATCGAGCGCCGGCTCCATCCGGCCGTCGAACAGCTCGATCGTTCTCCCCGAGTAGGTCCATGCGGCGGGAGGAATCATTTCGACGATCCTGTCGGGAAGCCGAAGC
This sequence comes from Acidobacteriota bacterium, assembly GCA_019347945.1. Classification (NCBI taxonomy): domain Bacteria; kingdom Pseudomonadati; phylum Acidobacteriota; species Acidobacteriota bacterium. Next base: position 72,637 of record JAHWKK010000014.1, read on the forward strand.
GCGTCGATCGTCAGCGTCGACAGCACTGCCTCGAGTGCTTCCCGCTGCGTTTCGGCGTCGACGATTTCTCTTGCATCGGCGGGAACAGAGCCTCCGCGCGTCCTCACCGCGTAGCTGTAGTTGATGCCACCGACGGACTTCACCGTCGCTTCGGTCTGGTAGCGATGGTGAAGATACAGCGGAAGCAGCTTTGCCTCGAGCAGCGAAAGCGGGCGGCCCTCTTCGAGGTTCGTGAGCCCGAAGTTGCGCAGTGCAATGCGGCGGACTTCCATCGTATGCCGCAGCGCCTCGACCGGATCGGAACCGTTGTCCCAGAGGTTTGCGAGCGGATGAGCGGCCCCTGGAGGTCGCGCATCGGCGTCGGTGATGAAAAGGAGCCCTCGTTCCACCGAATCCGCGATCATCGCTTCCAGTGCAGCGTCGACATCAGTTCCGGGAGGAAAGTCGGTGTATGCGTATCGCATGGCAAATACGTCCCACACTCCGAGTCCGCTGTCGTATGCATTGGAGAGGTCGAGCTGACCGTCTCGAATCTCGACGAGCGGAGCGGGATAGTCCATCACGCTTCCCCGGTCGTAGGTGCTCGCTGCGAAATTGTGCGCCAGTCCGAGCGTGTGACCGACTTCATGCGCCGACAGCTGACGGATTCGCGCCAGAGCCATCGCGGCGACGTTGCGGGAGGGGTCGAGGCCCGAAATGTAGTCGAAGTCGGGAACGATGTCGGGATCGCCGAACAGTGTGACGAGCCCGGTTCCGAGCAGCACGTCCTGGCGTACCCGGAGCGAGCCCAGCGTGACGTTCCCCTTGATGATCTCGCCCGTGCGGGGATCGACCACACCAGCCCCGTATGACCACCCTCGCGTCGACCTGTGAACCCAGCTGATCATGTTGTAGCGAAGGTCCATCGGGTCGGCGTCGGACGGCAGAACCTCCACGCGGAACGCGTTTCGAAACCCGGCGGCCTCGAATCCTTCGTTCCACCATCGGGCACCGTCGAGAAGCGCGCTGCGAATCGGTTCGGGAGTTCCCCGATCGAGGTAGTAGACGATCGGCTCGACCGGCTCGGAAACCGCGGCGGATGGATTCTTTTTCTCGAGCCTGTGGCGTGCGATCCAGCGTACTTCGATCGGATCGGTGACCGGAGAAGCGAAGTCGTAGAACGTAATCCCGAATGATCCGGCTCTCGGATCGAACCTGCGAGGCTCGTAGCCCGGGCCGGGAAGCTCGACGAAGGAGAAGTGCTCACGGAGCGTCAACGCCGCGGGCGTCGCTGCGACCCCGCGCACGAGCCCCCCCTTCGGATTGTCCGTCGTCAATGTCAGGCTCACCTCGACCTCGGTGTTCTTCGGGAAGCCTTTGGTTCGTGGAAGCCAGAAGTAGCTGCGCGATTCGTCGAGAGTGTAGGTGCCCTGTCCGGCGTCGGCGAGCGTGTTGATCGCGCCGTGGGCGTCTCTGAGAAAGAAGCTGGTCGCGTCGACCATAACGCGATCTCCCGTCTCGGCCGCAACGGTGAAGCCCCACAGTGTCCCGCTCGCGAATGAATCGATGACGGACTGGCGCTCCTCCGGGTCATCGGTGATCGCGCGAAATGCGTAATTCGGTTCGGTCATGACGACCTTGTTTCCGATGCGTGAGAACCGGATGACGTGAGTCGAACCGAGCTGCCCTCTGTCGAGACCCACCGGATTCGATCCGAGTCCCGCGGGAAGAGAGATCACCAGGAGGATCTCCTCGTCGAATCTGGAGATCTCCATCATCATCGTTCCCTCTGTCTCGTTCCAGTAGAGGGGAATGAACCCGTCGATCTTCGTCGCGTCCTTCGTCAGTTCGGCGATCGACGGGAGCCCGGCAGCGGGTGCGGCGACCGACGCGATCATGGCGAGAACGGTGAAAACGTGCTTCATGAGCGTTCCTCCGGAGGCAACTATAAAGCTGAAGAGTGAAGAGTGAAGAGTGAAGAGTGAAGAGTGAAAGAAAAGGAGCCAGGAATCAGGAATCAGGATTCAGGAACGTGGGACGAGCGACAAGTGATGCGGGAACAGAAATCGTCGCCTCCAGACGCCGTGATCAAACTTATGCGCCGCACTTCTGGCGCCCCTGTCATCCCGAGCAATTGACCGGCGCGTTTGCGCCGGTGAAGCGGAAAGGACACCCGGGAGTGCAGGAACAACCGCACTCGCGTACTCAAACCGACGTCATCCTGAGCGGGCGGTCGGGCGGGCAAGCGAAGGACCTCGCAGGTTGGGACATCAAACCAAGCGAAGCGCTGCAAAGGGTCGAAGTCCAACAATTTCATGGTTGTTTCATTAGGAGCGTGCGATCGCGCGGGGGCGAGGGATCGTCGCCCGTCGCTCTTCACTCGTCGCCCGACGCCCGTCACTCTTCACTCTTCACTCTTCACTCTTCACTCTTCACTCTTCACTCTTCACTCTTCACTCTTCACTCTTCACTCTTCACTCTTCACTCTTCACTCTTCTCATCTTCCCACCCATATCCAGGCGAAGATGTCGATTAGTACGATCATCAGAAGATTGACCCAGAGTCCCGCCTTCGCCATGTCGGCGATCGTCAGGCGATCGCTTCCGTAGACGATCGCGTTCGGCGGCGTCGCGACCGGCATCATGAAGGCGCAGCTCGCCGCAACGGCCGCGGGAACCGCGAGTGCCATCGGGTCATGACCGAAGCCGATCGAGACCGACGCGACGATCGGCAGAAGTGCGGCGGCGGTGGCCGTGTTGCTCGTCAGCTCGGTCATGAAGACGACGATCACGGTGACGAGGACGAAGATGACGAAAAACGGGAGAGCCTCCCAGCGCTGGATGGAGTTTCCAATCCAGTCGGCGACACCGGTCGTCGAGATTGCGGATGCGAGGCTGAGCCCTCCGCCGAACAGGATCAGCACGCCCCACGGAAGAGATTTCGTATCCTCCCAGGTGAGAGCGCGCCGGCGATCGGCCGAAACCGGTACGGCGAAGAGCAGCAGGGCGCCAAAGACGGCGATTCCGGCGTCCGAAAGTCCCGGCACCCACCTCTCCAGGACAGGACGGAAGATCCATGAGGCGGCGACCGCCGTCGTCACGATTCCGACGATCCACTCGGCCCGGGACATCGCTCCCAGCTCCTTCATTTCCCGATCGATGACTTCCGACCCGCGGGAAAGCTCCGCTCGTTTCAGCGGATAGAGCAGCCTCACGAGAATCAGCCACGTCAGCGGGAGCGCGACGACGACGAGTGGCACGCCGAAAAACATCCATTCGACGAATCCGATCGAGATCCCGTGAGTCTCGTTCATGAAACCCGCGAGGAGCGCGTTCGGAGGAGTGCCGATCAGCGTCGCGATCCCGCCGATGTTCGCCGAGTAGGCGAGCGCGAGCATGAGCGCCTTGCCGAATTTCTTTCCGTCGTCCGCATTCATCTCCCGCTCGGCGATGGCGATTACAGACATCGCGGTCGGAAGCATCATGACCACCGTCGCAGTGTTGCTGACCCACATGCTGATGAACGCCGTCGCAGTCATGAACCCGCCGACGAGAGCAGGCGCGGTGGTCCCGACCATTCGCAGAATCGTCAGGGCGATCCGCCGATGGAGACCGCAACGCTCGAGCGCCGCGGCGATCAGGAAACCTCCGAGAAAGAGAAAGATCACCGGGTTCGCGTACGGACTGGCGGTGTCGCGGATCGAAGCGATGCCGAGAAGGGGAAAGAGAGCCAGAGGAAAGAGCGCCGTCGCCGGGATCGGGATCGCTTCGGTGATCCACCAGACGGCCATCAGCATCGCGCAGGCGACCGTCCACCACCCCCCGGCCGAAAGCCCGTCGGGCGGTGGGACTGCCGCGGCGAGCAGAAAGACGGCGATTCCGAGCCACAGGCCGAACCGCGATTTCGACGCGCCTTCCACGCCGAGGATTATTCAGGAATCAGGAGTCAGGAGCCAGGGAAGAGGCGACATGACCGTGGCGCAGGCTTCCAGCCTGCATGTGGCGAGAATCGCGGCCTTGTCCCGAGCTCGAGTGAATGCAGCACCGCAACCGGGAGGGCGAAGCTCCTGCTGAGCCGCACCGTAGAACGCCGCTCTAAAGTCGCCTGAAACCGATCCTCATCAGCCAACTCTCGATCTATTTCCCCTGAACGAACATTCCGCCATTTTGCGAGGGTGCGGCTCGGCAGGAGCCTCGCCCTCCCGGTGAAGTGTTGTATCGCGCAAGCTCGTCCCGCGTCCCTGAATCCTGGCTCCTGAATCCTGGCTCCTGAATCCTGGCTCCTCTTCCTCTCCATCTACAATGGCGCGGATGTCCGAAGTAATCGTTGCCACGCCCGATGTCGTGGGGGAGAGGATGGCTGGTCCGGGCATCCGGGCGTTCCACTTCGCCGATGAACTGGCGAAGCGATTCGACGTGGCGCTGGTGGCGCGTGGAGAGCCGGGAGGGCTCGATCCGCGATTCCGGGCGGAGCCGCTGCGCTCGCTGGCGGGCCGGCGGCTGATCCGGGAAGCGAAGGTCCTGATCGGCCAGCCCTTTCGAGGTCTTCGTGCCGGGCGGCAGCAGAAGCTCGTCTGCGACCTTTTCACGCCGATCCTTCTCGAGCTGGAACAGATTCCGCGGCGGGCGCCGCGCATGATGGTGAAGAAGATCGCCGAAAGTTGGCGGCTGCGAGCGGCGCTCCGGCGGGCGGATGTCCTGATCGTCGCGTCCGCGCGGCAACGCGAGCTTTACGAGGCATTCGCTTCCGAGCAGCGTCTGGCGATCCGAGGCAAATGGATCGAGGTCGGGTTCGGAATCGATCCGGCGCCGCCGCCCGCGCCCTCCTTCCGCGAAGTGCCCACGATTGTCTGGAACGGTGGGATCTGGCCCTGGCTCGACCCAGGGACCGCGGTTGCTGCCGTGAGAAGGCTGAGCTCGGAGGGAGTCGAATGTCGGCTGGTCTTCGCGGGTACGCGCCGGCCCTACGGTCTCCTCGGCGAGAACCAATCGGAAACGAGCGACGGAGTCGTCGAGTGGCGCGGTGACTGGACACCGTATCGTGAAAGGGGGAGTCTGCTGGCAGGCTCGCGGCTGATGATCATGCTCCATCACGACACAAGAGAAGCGCTCTATTCGTACCGAATCCGGTTTTTCGACGCGCTTTGGGCCGGGGTGCCGGTGGTCGCGACGCGCGGAGGAGCAGCGGCCGGGTTGATCGAGCAGGAAGGCCTCGGAATCGTCGTCGAGCCGGGAGACGTCGAGGGCGTCACGGCCGCAATCCGAAGGCTGATCGAGGATGACGGATTTCATTCGGCCTGCGTATCCTCCCTCGAGCGTGTGCGCGTCCGGTTCGGATGGGACAGAGTAGTGGCGCCGCTTCGCGACGCGGTCGAGGCACTTCTCGAGTGAATGAATCATTGGAAAATCCCGATCTCTCGATCCTGATCGTGACGTGGCAGAGCGGCGAGCTCATCGGCCGGTGCCTGGAGAGTCTCCCAGCAGCGTGCGGAGCGCTCGACTGGGAGCTGATCCTCCACGACAATGCTTCGACAGACGAGACGGTGAGCGAGGCTCTCCGGCATGCGGATCCCTCGAGAACGATGATCGTCGAGAGCGAGTCGAATCTCGGATTCGCCGGAGGTCTGAACGCGTCGATCGCGATCTCGCGAGGTCGCTTCATTCTTCTGCTCAATCCGGATTGCGTGACACCGCAGGGCTCGATCGAGTCGCTGGTGGGCCATCTCGAAAAATCAGAGGGGCTCGCCGGCGTCGTTCCACTCCTGGCCGATGACGAGGGGGAGCCGCAGCGGGGTTTCCAGTTGAGACGCCTGCCGACGATGACGACGCTTCTGGCGGAGATCCTTCTTCTCAACCGGCTCTTCCCCGGCAATCGTTTTTCGTCCTCGCGGCTCTATCGGGAAGCGGGACTCGACGGCCGTCCGGTCGTGGTGGAACAGCCGGCGGGTGCAGCGATTCTTCTCCGTCGCGATGTGATCGAGACTGTTGGATCATTCGACGAGCGATTCTTCCCGGCGTGGTTCGAGGACGTCGACTATTGCCGGCGACTGCATGACAGCGGAGCACGGCTCGAGCTCGTCCCGTCGGTCGTGATTCAGCATCGCGGAGGTTCGTCGCTGTCGCAGATGAAGCTCGGAGACTTCCTTTCGGTCTGGTACAGGAATCTCTATCTCTATGCCGACAAATGGATGTCGCTGCCGGGCCGGGAGATGGTGAGGGTCGGAATCATGGCGGGGGCGGTCCTTCGGATGGCAGCGATCTCGGTCGGTCATTCCCAGAAGATGGCGGACGGACCGGGAGCGATGGAGGCGAACCGGCAGGTGTTTCGGGAGGCGTGGCGACGATGGAAAGCTTAGATGTCGTCATCGTGACGTGGAACAGCGCGGAGACGATCCGGCGCTGCCTCGAGTCGGTCGGTCGGCTGAGAGGCGACACCCATGTCGTCGTGGTCGACAACGCTTCCGAAGACGAAACGCTCGCGATCGTCGCGGAGCTCGCGCCGGACAGGCTGATCCGGAACAGTTCGAATCTCGGTTTTGCAGTCGCTGCCAATCAGGGAATCGACGCGGGGGAGGCTCCATGGGTCCTTCTGCTCAATCCCGATGCCGCCGTCGCCGAGGACTATGCCGAGAAGCTCGTGGCCGCGTTGACACCGAGAGATGACGTCGGAATGGCCACCGGCCTCCTTCTGAGAGGACGGGGGGCGGCGATCGAAGCGACGAACGTCGTCGACAGCCGCGGGATCAGGATGACCCGGAGCGGCCGGCACCTCGACATCGATGCCGAGACGATCGTCCGCCCGTTTCCGGCGATCGAGGAGGTTTTCGGCGTCTCCGGGGCGGCGCCGGTCTATCGGAGAAGATTTCTCGACGATGTGAGAGTCGACGGAGAGATTTTCGATTCCGATTTTTTCACCTACCGGGAGGATGCCGATCTCTCGTGGAGAGGGAGGATCTTCGGTTGGCGCGCGGTGTCGGTCGCATCAGCGGTTGCGACCCACGTCCGGCGGGTGACGCCCGAGCGGCGCAGGCGGCTTCCCGCCTTCGTCAACTGTCACTCGGTGAAGAATCGGTTTCTGCTCCGGATCAAGAATGCAGGACGGACTCTGCTGCTCGTCCACCTGCCGTGGACTCTGGCGCGCGACGTGGTGGTCTTCTTCGCCACGCTCTTCGTCGAACGGAGCTCGCTCGCGGCATGGAGCTGGTTATGGCGGAATCGACGAAAGGTGCTCGGAAAGAGGCGGGAGATCCAGGCGAGACGGCGACTCGACGACCTGGCGATCGCTCACTGGTTCGGATGAGCGAGCTCCGGATCGCGATCCTCGGCACGCGCGGCGTGCCTCCGAAGTACGGAGGCTTCGAGACCTTCGCGGCGCAGCTCGGGAAGAGACTCGCCTCGCGCGGCCACGATGTCACCGTCTACTGCCGGCGGGCGTTGTACGAGGATGAGCCGCCGATCTGGGAAGGGATTCGGAGGATCGAGCTCCCGGCTGTGGGCCACAAATATCTGGAGACCGTTTCGCACGCCTTCTTCTCCGCTCTTCATGCCGTCTTCCGGCGTTTCGACGTGATCCTCGTCTGCAACGCTGCCAATGCCTTCGTGCTCCCGGTGCTGACTGCAACGAGGATTCCGACGGTGCTCAACGTCGACGGGATCGAGCGGCAGCGCCGCAAATGGAACATTCTCGGCCGGGGGGTCTACATGATCGGGGAAAGCCTCTCGGCGCACTTCGCGACGCGGATCGTGGCCGATGCCGGGGTGATTGCCGATTACTACGGGCGTCGCCACGGGGTGCGGCCGGAGGTACTCGCGTACGGTTCTTCTCTCGAGAAGGGGGACTCCGACATCCTCGACCGGCTGTCTCTGGCGCCGCAGAAATTCGTCCTTTACGTCAGTCGTTTCGAGCCGGAGAACAATCCGCTCGAGGTCGTTCGTGCCTGGAGCAAAGTTCGTACGGATCTTCCTCTCGTCATGGTTGGGGATGCGCCCTACTCGGTGGATCTGATCGCCCGGGTTCGGGCGGAGGCGGATGAGAGGGTGATCTTCCCGGGGGCTCTTTACGGCGCCGACTACGCCACACTCCAGAGAAATGCGCTCGCATACATTCAGGCCACCGAGGTCGGTGGAACGCATCCGGCTCTCATCGAGGCGATGGGGGTTGGCGGGGCCATCGTGGCCAACGGCACGCCGGAGAACCGGGAGGTGGGTGCCGACGCGGTCGAGTATTTCGACTTTCACGGGCTTCCCCGGCTCGAGACGGTCCTCCAGCGATTGCTCGACCATCCGGGATCGTTCGATGAGCTGCGCCGCCGGGCGAAGCGACGAGCGGGCGAGGTCTACGACTGGGAACGGGTCACCGATGGCTACGAAGCCCTTTTTGATTCGGTCGTGCAACGGCCCTAGACGGTCGGGAGGGCGATTCCGTATCAGCCCTGTGATGCAGAGGATGCGCTTGACGGACGGCCGGCGTCGGGCGATATTTGTCGAAAGCCGTGCACTCGACGGCTTCGTGGGGGAGGGAGCAGCATGCTGAAGGAGCAGGCCAGAGCGGTCGCCCGGCTCGTATGGCTGGCCGATCTGACCCTGACATCTGCCGCATTTCTTCTCGCCTTTTACATTCGGGACCGGATTCTGCCGATCCTCTGGCCCGACCAGTTTCCCACCGGGCTTTTCCCGGTCGAGCGGTACCTGACGATTCTCCCGATCGTCCTTGTGATCTGGTCGCTGCTGCTGTTCAGTCATCACAGCTATCACAGCCATCGAACCGTATCGATCTTCGAAGAGGCGAAAACGACGATCCGGATCGTCGCCACCGGAGTGATCCTTCTCGCGACGGTCGCCTGGTTCGCACCTCTGCGTCAGCTCTCCCGGTCGTGGTTCGTCATTTTCGGCGTCCTCGCGGCGGTATTTCTCCTGGTGGAGAAGATGTTCGTCCGACAGATCGCGCGATGGGTGCGGGAGCGCGGTTTCAATTACCGGACGATCCTGATCGTCGGCACCGGGCGCCAGGCGAGAGAGGTCGCCTCGCTGATCCTCTCGCACCGCTACTGGGGCTACAAGATCATCGGATTCATCTCCGACGGTCATCGCCTTCCCGGTGAGTGGTCGCGTTACCGGGTGCTGGGAGACCTCAGCGACCTGAAGGGGATTCTCTCGGGCGACGCCAGCCACCCGCTCGAGCCGATCGACGACGTCCTGTTCGCGTTGACGCGCCGAAAGCTCGAATCGGTCGAGCATCTGTTCCTTCTCTGTGAAGATCTCGGGATCCGCACCCGTGTTGCGGTGAATTTCTTTCCGGAATCCGAGGCTCGCGTGGAGCTGGAGGAGCTCGACGGTATCCCGTTCGTCAGCTACAGCCGCGTTCCCACCAACGAGCTTCAGATGATGATGAAGCGGCTGCTCGACGTCGGACTGGCCGGGCTGCTGATGGCGATCTCGCTTCCGGTGACGGCCCTTGCGGCGCTCGCGATCAAGATGACCTCGTCGGGCGGTGTCCTCTACACGCAGCGGCGGGTCGGTCTCAACGGGCGGGTGTTCACGCTCTACAAGTTCAGAACGATGATCGCGGACGCGCACGAGAAGCGCCACGAGGTCGAGCACCTCAACGAGATGGGCGGTCCGGTGTTCAAGGCGCGAACCGATCCGCGGGTGACGCCGGTCGGAAGAATTCTCAGAAGGTTCTCGCTCGACGAGCTGCCTCAGCTGTGGAACGTTCTGAGGGGCGACATGAGCATGGTCGGGCCTCGGCCGCCGATTCCGGAAGAGGTCAATCTCTACGAGCGGTGGCAGCGACGGCGGCTCTCGATGAAGCCGGGTCTGACGTGTCTGTGGCAGGTCAGCGGGCGGAACGAGGTGGATTTCGACCGGTGGGTCGAGCTCGACCTTCAGTACATCGACAACTGGTCGCCGCTGCTCGATTTCAAGATCATGCTGCGTACGATCCCGGCAGTTCTGAGCGGCCGGGGCGCCTCCTGATCGCTTCGGAAGCCTCTTTCGAAACGGTGAACGTCCCACCGGCTTGGAAGACCCACCCGCCCGTATCCGTTGGCTGCAAATAAGTCATGCCGAGGAGATCATCATTGAAAAAAGCCATTGCAGCAGTAGCCCTCACCTTCGCGTTTACCGTCTTTGCGCAGGAGGAGACGAGCAAATATGACCATGTCATCGTTTCCGGAGCGGGAGTCACCGTGACGGAAGCGGAGCTCGACGCGGCACTCGAGAATCTTCCGCCCGAGTATCAGGCGTACGCTTCCGGACCCGGGAAGCGTGCGTTTGCGGGAGATTTTCTCCGGATGAAACTCCTGGCGAAGGAGGCGGAGAGCGAGAAGCTCGATCAGCAGCAGGACGTGCAGACCCAACTCCAGCTGATGCGCGCCCACACGCTCGCGAACGCCAAGATCGCCCGGATGAATGATGCGGTCGAGGTGACCGACGAGGCCATGCGCCAGGCGTACGAGTCGCGCAAGGCGGAGTTCGAGCGGGCGTCGGCTCGCCACATCCTGATTGCTTTCGAGGGGAGTCCGGCGGCCGGAGAAGGAGCTCCCTCCGAAGAGGAAGCCAAAGCGAAGGCGGAACAGATCCGTGCCGAGCTGATCGCGGGAGCTTCGTTCGCCGAGCTCGCCGCGGAGCACTCGGCCGACCGCCAGTCTGCGGCCCGTGGCGGTGAGCTCGGAACCTTCGGCCGCGGCCAGATGGTCCCGACGTTCGAGGCGGCGGTGTTCGCGGGGAAGAAGGGGGAGCTGCTCCCGGTGGTCCGAACGCAGTTCGGTTACCACGTGATCGAGGTGACCGACCGTAGCGTCGTCCCCTTCCAGGAGATCAGGGAAGAGCTGGAAGCCGAAGCCCGGCAGAGAGCGGTGGAAGCTCAGATCGAGCGGCTCGAGAAAGCTGCCAACCCCACGTTCGACGAAACCTACTTCGCACGAGCTTCCGATGACGGAGAAGGCGGCCAGGGCGAGAGCCGCTGACGCTTGACGTAACCTCCGGAGGCTGCGTACATTGTGCCGATGGAGATCCCGTCAAAGGTTTCGATATTCAACAAGACTCTCGAGGTCAAAGGAAAAGTCGCGAATCTGATCGCTGTCAACGACAGCGGCTTCTATGAGGTCACCATGGAAGTGAATCAGAAGAACCACACGGTGCTGTTCCCCGTCGCAGAGACCGTGCTGATCTTCAACGAGCCTGTGCCCGAGGCTTCACCGGAGTTCGAGGTCGAAAGGTAAGTTCGAATGAAAAGCCTGGTCGCATCCGTTTTCGTGACATTCGTCGCGGTGTTCGCGTTGGCGGGCGAAGCTCCGGACCACTGCGCTACCGCTGCTCACGCCGCTGCTCATGAAAAAGGCGCTCACCACGAGGGCGCTCACAGCTGTGACCATGCGGAGACGAAGTCCGTGACGCTCGAGGGAGAACTTCTCTGTCGCCACTGCAATCTGCACGAGACGGATTTCTGCGAGAAGGTCTTCGTGAGCTCCGCCGGCGAGCGTTTCCCACTCTGTCCCGAGAGTGACATGGCGGCTCTCGAGAAGGTTGCCGCCCACGGAGAAGCGACGATCGAAGTGGACGGCTCGTTGATGACTCATTCGGACGGCGGGCGGATGCTGAGAGTCGAGACGGCTCGCGCAGCGGCGCTCGGCGACTGAGGGTTCCGGGGATCCCCGGCTGCAATCTTCCGCTCCGAGGTTAGAATCTGGAGATGGAACAGAGGAGCGGTCCCCCGTCGAAGATCACGCCGTGGCGTGAACAGCCGATCGCGATCATCTTTTTCCTGACGCTGGCCGTTCTGGTCGTCTGGGCGGGAATCCGAATCATCGCACCGTTTCTCACGCCGATCCTTCTAGCGGCAATCGTCGTGACATTCACCTGGCCGGTCTATCGAAGGCTGCTCGCGAAAGTGAAGGGGCGGGAGGCGGTCGCGGCATCCCTGATGCTCGTGCTGGTCACGATCGTCATCTTCCTCCCGCTGTTCCTTCTGATCCTGATGCTGGTCCAGCAAGCCAATCTTCTGTTCGACGCCATTCAGAGGACGGACTTCCGGGAGGTTTTCCGATCGCTTCATGTTCAGGACCGGCTGGCGGCCGTCGACGCCCTTCTCCCCTGGGTGAATCTCGCCGAGATCGATCTGAGCGGGATGATGTCTCAGGCGGTGCAGAGAATCCCGGCAATGGTGGCCGGTTTCGGCGGAGTCTTTCTGGCGGGTCTCGGAAACGTGATCATCGGCTTCATCTTCATGCTTCTGGCGATGTTCTACTTTTATGTGGAGGGGGACACGATCGTCGAGGAAGTTCGCGAGATCTCGCCGCTGCCGGACGAGTACGAGGTTCTGATGCTCGAGCAGTTTCGGGGTGTGGTGAACGCGACATTCCGAGGGCAGTTCCTGACCGCGCTGGCACAGGGGTTCGTCACCGCAATCGGTCTCTGGATCGCGGGAGTTCCCGGCCCGGCGTTCTGGGGATCGGTCGCCGTCGTGTTCTCGCTGATTCCGATGGTCGGGGCCGCGGCGGTCTGGGTTCCGGCGACGCTCTATCTGTTTGCGATGGTCGGGATCCGGGAGGCTCCGATGTGGCCTGCCATCTTTCTTCTGATCTGGGGTCTCGGTGTCGTCTCCGTCGTGGACAACCTCATCCGACCCTGGGCGATGAGAGCCGGGACCCACATGTCGGCCATTCTGCTCTTTTTCTCGATCCTCGGAGGACTCAGCGCATTCGGGGTCGTCGGGCTCATCCTTGGCCCTCTGGTGTTCGCGCTGTTTCTGACGATCGTTCGGATCTACAAGCACTACTTCACCGCCGGTATCGTCGGATCGACGGGCAAGCTCGTCACGGCTGACGGACAATCTGCCTCCGAGTGAAGCTGCCGAAAGCGCTCGCCGAGCTGGTCGCGACCCTCCAGGGGTTTTCCAGGCCGGTGTGGCTGCTGGTCGCGGGGACGTTCATCAACCGCTTCGGCGGATTCGTCTTCGTCTTTCTGGCGCTCTACCTCACTGGCCGCAGCCCGGTGTTGCGGGTGGTGCGATGAGTGCGTGGGGACTCGGGTCGATCGTCGTTACATGGCGGCCTGGACGATGAGCTGGGCGATCGCGGCGATGGGTGCTCCGCTGGCAGGAATGGCTTTGTTCGAATGGTCGCCGCCCGCGCTCTGGCTTGTGTGCGCGTTGGTCAGGCTCATGGCTGCGGGCATCGCGGCCGGAACCGTCTCGTGGAAGAGCGCGGCCCCGCGACCCGAACAGGCTCTCCCGCGATGACGTGTCGCGGGCTGGTACGAGGTTGGCAGCTGGGCGGATCCATGACCAGCTTCGAGGAGAGGGTGAAACGAATCGTTCTGGAAACGATGGAGGAGCTCGGCCGAAAACCCGAGGAGATCCAGGACGTGATCGAGCCACCGGGCGCCGAATACTGCCTGATCCGCTTCGAGGATTCGAAGATCGAGCCGATCGAGATCCCGAAACCGCTCGGAGCTGGAGAGAGTCAGGAGAAAGACGAGATCCGTCGCGCGCTGTCTTATCGCCTGCGTGTCTGATCCGCGGATGCTATATTGGCAGCGGCGATGCGAATGGAGGCGAAATGAAGCGAGCTGGAACAGTCTGGTCGGCGATACTGATTCTTGCCGTCTCAGGCGGAGTGATCGGTTGTGGAGAATCGGACGTCGACTCGAACACGACCACGACGATCTCGCCGGTGACTCCGGAGCCCGTCGAATCGAGCGAGCCCGACCCGGCGCTCACCACCACGGTCGAGATCGACGAGAATCGCTCCCCCAACGAAGGAGCGGACATCATCGACGAGCAGGCTACGGAAGGATCGCCTCCCCCGGCAACGGCCACCCGGCAGTGACGACGGAGCAGAGATTGCTCGAGGCGTTGCTGTCTCGAGACAGTTCGCTGCTCGAGGAGGCCGTGGGGGAGTTGAGCCGCACGCTCCCTTCCAGTGAGCTCGGGTCCCGGTTGCTCCGATTCTCCGTGATGAGCTTTTCCCCGTCGATGCACTCACGCAACAGTTTCTATTCGACCCTGGCGGCTGGTTCACTGATGACCGATCAGCCGGAACCAAGCGTTCGAGTGCTTGCTCTCCGCTCGGCGGAGTACGCAGCCGAGTCCCACGTGCCGTGGGGTGAAACGCCCCGCACCACACCGCCCGCCTTTGCCGAGGAGGATGCCCGGCCGGACGTCATTCGCTCTGCGGTCGCCAGCGGCGATCAGGAATCGAGTGAACGATGGCTGGCGGCTCTGCTCGAAGCGGAGGCCGACTGGCGAGCGGCTTACCTTGAGACAGCACGAGCCTTCTCCGGAGAAGAGGGATGGGGACTCGCGACGGCACGCGCCGCGGTTCGAGCCGTTCAATACTTTCCTGAAGCCGCGCGCTTTGGAACGCTTCGTACCGCGCTGAAAGAGTGGGTGCAGGATCCGTCGGGCAGCCGGGCGCCTCGCCTCGAGCACGCCCTCGAAAAATACGTCGAGGAGGAAGGTGCCATCGAGGCTTTTGCCGCCGTGGTGTTCGCCGACGCCGACGGCGGGAGGGAGGATGTCGGGAAGCCGGTCGAGGATCTCGATCGTCTGATCGACTATCGCTGGTCATCGGATTTCGGGGCGATTCCGCAGCTTCTCTCGATCATGCGCCGCAACGGTGTGGCGCCCGAGCTTGCCGACGGCGTGATCGCGGCATCGAGACGCAATCTCGAATCGGGGCTCAGCTACTCCGAGTGGAGCTTCGCATGAGATCGGGCCTGATCTTCGCGCTCACCTCGCTCGCCGCCCTCGCAACGCAGACGGCCCGAGCCGATCTCACATCGGAGGTCGAGAGGATCATCGCGACGAGCGGAATGAGAGGGGCCATATTCGGGATCAGGGTCGAGGACGAAGCGGGAACAGTACTTTACGAGCGTGCTTCCAGGACCCTTCTGATCCCGGCGTCGGTGCGCAAGCTGTTCACCGCCGTCGCCGCCGTCGAATGTCACGGGCTCGATGCGAGAATACCGACGCGGTTCCTGATCTCGGGCGATCTGATGGATGGAGCTCTCTACGGCGATCTGGTGATTCGCGGTGGCGGTGACCCGACGCTCGGATCGAGATTCTGGGAATGGCGGGATCTCAACTTCGAGCCGCTCCTCCGAGTGCTTCGCGAGGAAGGGATCACGCGGATCGAAGGGCGCGTCGTCGCCGATGTCTCGAGGTTCGACGAAGAGGTTTATCCGATCGGATGGAAGCATTCGAATCTGGGCGAATCGTACGCTCCTCCGATCGATGCGCTCGCCTTCAACGAGAACGTCGTCGGCGTCTTTGTTCTGAAGAGCTCCTGCCTGCAGACTGATGCCTGGACCGATCCGGCCTTCGTCCCGGTAGCAGACGCTTCCCGCTGCGAGCGCGGCAATCTCAAAGTTGTGGTCGAGGACGAGAACCGGGCGGTCGTGAGGGGCGAGAGCCGGAGAACCAACGGTGTCCAGACTCATCTTCCCGCCATTTCGGACGCAGGGCTGTACGCGGCGCAGGCGGTCGACGAGTATCTCGTGAGGAATGGAATCGTGGTCACGACGCCACCGACAGTGACGCGTGAGCCCTCCGGGGACTCCTTCCTGACCCGGCTCGAATCCCCGCCGCTCTACACGGTCCTCGGGACGATGCTCGAGTGGAGCTCCAATCTGTTCGCCGAAATGCTCCTCAAGGGTCTGCAGGAAGGAACGCACGTCACCTGGGAGCAGTCGCTCGATCTCGAAAAAGCAACGCTTGCCGGTCTCGGACTCGACCCCGCCGGATTTCACTTCACCGACGGCTCGGGTCTTTCGGTCGAGGACTGGGCGACTCCCGAGACGGTTCTTCGGTTGGTGCGCCACGTATTCGATCCTTCGAGGCGTGCCGTCTGGCAGGAACTGCTCGCCGAGCCGGGGGAGGGAACGTTGCGACGGCGGCTCGATCCTCTTCGGGAGAGGTTATGGGCGAAGACGGGGAGTCTGAGCGGCGTGCGAGCTCTGACCGGCACCCTCATCGCGGACGACGGGTCGAACCGCTACTTCGTGATTCTCGTGAACCAGGCGGTCCCTTCGTTCAATGCGACCAATACGGTCGATGCGATCGTATTCGCGATCTCCCGGAACTGAAGTGCGTGAGACGGGAAGAAGTCTCCTCAGGAAGCTCACGCATCTCGTGTGGCGTCTCACTCCCCGGCCTCTCCGTCTGAGGCTCGTGGGACTGCTGGAGCCGAGCTTCCGGGTCACGGTTGCGCTCATCGTTCGCAACGACGAGGGGGAAGTCCTGCTTCTGCGGCACGTCTTCAGGGGAAGCAATCCCTGGGCGGTTCCCGCCGGTTTCGTGAAGCATGGCGAGACTCCGGAGGACGCCGCGCGCCGCGAGCTGCGGGAGGAGACGAGACTGGAAGCAGATGAATTCTCACTCGTGACGGTGAGGAACGTCAGGCCGGATCTGATGGAGATTGCGCTCGAAACGAGCTCGGTGCGAGGAGAGATCGAGCTCAATATGGAGATCGAAGAATCGCGATGGGTCCGAACGGATAGGCTCCCCGAAAATACGCACAGCGATTCCAGATCTCTGATCGAGGAATGGGGCGGGCTCAGCGGCTCGACTGCCGCGAGCTGACCCTGCTGACCACCAGCGCGAGGTCGTTCATCTGCTCGCGCGTCTTTTCGAGCTCGACTGTCAGAGTGGTGAGCTGTTTATTGGTCTCGTGCAACTTCGCCTCGAGCGACTCGACGCGCTCCTCGAGCTGGACATGCTTTTCATCCAGACGCGCGGTATTCGATTCCGACGAACAGCCGGCCACTGAGACCACGAAGAACAGAAGCGCAATGTTTTTTCGCATGTGGTTCTCCCTCTTTTTCGTGCTGGGGTAGTGCTGGGGGACGATACCGCAGACTCCTCCGCCCGCGCCATCTGGACTGTCATGGAGCTTATTGGCTATCCTTCGGGAGAATGGCGATTCCCGAATATCTGGTCTGCCTCAACTGCGAATCACCCGTCTACGTATTCGAATGGGATGGTGACGCGATGAAGGTGACCGAGATCATCTGTACGACGTGCGGGCACGACGACGAAACGGAGTTTCTCACCCAGTCCGAATACGACGAGCAGTGAAGAACGAAGAGTGAAGAGTGAAGAGTGAAGAGTGAAGAGCGAAGAGTGAAGAGCTCTCACCGTGTACTCACCGAGGTTTCCTATCGTGAAACCCAAGCACTCGTCATCCTGAGCAATTGACCGGCGCCTTGCGCCGGTGAAACCACCCATGAGTGCAGAAACAACCGCACTCGCGTACTCAAACCGACGTCATCCTGAGCGGGCGGTCGGGCGGGCAGGCGAAGGACCTCGCAGGTTGGGACATCAGCCCAAGCGAAGCGCTGCAAAAAGGGTCGAAGTCCAACAATTTCGTGGCCGTTTCATTAGGATCCGCCGAAGGACGGCGAAGGATCTTGGTGAGGGCTCGTGAAAAGAGTGAGAGTACCCGGGGCATCGTTTCTTCTCTCACTCTTCACTCTTCCCTCCTCACTCTTCACTCTTCCCTCTTCACCCTTCACTCTTCACTCTTCACCCTTCACTCTTCACCCTTCACTCTTCCCTCTTCACCCTTCACCCTTCACTCTTCACCCCTACTCCCGGTACTTCTGCCCGTGTCGCCGTCGCCAGCGGTCGTGATTCCAGACCCATTGTTCCGGACGTCGCCGGATCTGCCGGACGATCGCGGCGGTCATCCTTTGCGTGATCTCCACCGGATCGAGCTCGGATGCGTCGAGCGGCGGCTCGAAGCGGACCAGGTGTCGCCCGTCGTCGAGCCGCTCGGTGAAGCCGGCGATCACCTGTGATCCTCCCTTTTTCGCGAGCCGCGCCGGGCCGATCGGCGTAGGAGCCTCACGGCCGAGAAAATCGACGTCGACCACCTCGGCGTTGATGCTCTGATCGATGAGCACACCGAGGATCTTTCCCTCGCGGAGGGTCCTGAGAATGTCGGCGGCGGAGCTTCGGGAGCCGCGACCGATCGTCGTGACGCCGAATCGCGCCCGGGAGCGGACGATGAACTCGTTCATTCTCTCGTCGTCCATCGATCTCGCAATGACGTTCATCTCGAGCCCGGCCACCGCGATCGCCGCCGCCATCCACTCCCAGTTGCCGCAGTGGCCGGTGAAGAGGACGACGCCGCGGCCGTGATCGACCGCCGAGCGAAGATTGTCGAGACCCTCGAATTCGGTGTTCTCACGGACCCTGTCGGCCCGATGCATCCAGCAGACCTCGGCCAGTGACCGGCCGAGATGACGGAAGACCTC
Source organism: Acidobacteriota bacterium (assembly GCA_019347945.1). Taxonomy (NCBI): domain Bacteria; kingdom Pseudomonadati; phylum Acidobacteriota; species Acidobacteriota bacterium. The sequence goes on from JAHWKK010000014.1 coordinate 90,873, forward strand.
GGCTCCCATCTCCTTTTGCGCTTCGGCGGAGAGCTCGGGCATGGCCGTCTCGAGGTTTCGGAGAGTTTTTCGGCGGTCCCTTCGGGCCACGCGCCAACCGAGCGAGCCGATTGCAGCGCCGAGCTTCTGGACGGTACAAAGGGAGAGCGGTCGCAGAAAGGACGAGAGGATCGAGAGAGCGCCGGACAGGACGAAGCTGCGAATGTGACGTTTCACTTCACGAACGAGGCGACGACCGCGTCCCACTGATGGCGCTCGATGAGGAGGCGCTCGATCAGCTCGCGCAACGCACCCTTTCCTCCGGCAGCGTTGAGTCTCCAGGTTGCCACCGCCTGCACTTCCGCGGCGGCGTCCGATGGCGCGGCGGAAATCGCCGCGTGCTTCATCGCTCCGAGGTCGGGCAGATCGTCGCCGATGTAACAGACGTCCTCCCACGTGTAGCCGGTGCGCTCCAAAAGCGTCAGGATTGCTTCGCTCTTGTCCGCGGCTCCCTGGATCACGTGCTCGATGCCGAGCTCGGAGCAGCGCCGGGCAACGGCCTGCGAAGTGCGGCTCGAAACGACCCCGACGACGATACCCGCCTTCTGAGCCAGCCGGATGCCGAGCCCGTCGCGAACGTTGAAGTGCTTGATCTCGAGGTCGCCGGAGCCGTAGATGATGCTGCCGTTGGTCCAGACGCCGTCGACGTCCGTCAGGAGAAGCTTGATGTTCGCGGGAGATCTCATCGGATCAGTGCCTGAAGTGTCGCCGGCCGGTGAAGATCATTGCAAGATCGAGCTCGTCCGCCCGCTTGATGACGTCCTCGTCGCGGATCGAGCCGCCGGGCTGGACGATCGCCCGGATTCCGGCGTCGGCAAGAACTTCGATTCCATCCGGAAAAGGGAAGAAGGCGTCGGACGCGGCGACCTTTCCCTCAGGAGACGAAACAGCCTTCTCGAGGGCGAGCCGAGCTGCATCGACCCGGCTCATCTGACCGGCACCGATTCCGACCGAGCCCTTCTCGTCGGTGAGGACGATCGCGTTCGATTTGACGTGAGCACACAACGTCCACGCGAATCTCATCGCGTGCTCTTCTTCTTCGGTGGGTTTTCGCTTGGTCACGACTTCCCACTGGTCCGGAGCCGAGGCGGTGTCGCGGTCCTGAATCAGAAAGCCGCCCGCTGCACTCCGAACCTCCGTCTCGATCCCGAGTCCCCTGGCCACGACCAGCCGGAGGTTCGTCTTTTTTCCGAGAATCTCGAGGGCCTCCGCGGAAAAGGACGGAGCGACGATCACCTCGAGAAAGAGCTTCCCGATCCTTTCGGCCGTCTCGCCGTCGAGCTGCCGGTTGGCGGCGAGGATGCCGCCGAAAGCGGAGACGGGATCACCCTCCAGCGCCCGGGTAAACGCGTCCGCGATCGAGCCGGCGATTGCGGTTCCGCACGGGTTGGTGTGCTTGATGATCGAAACGCAGGGCTCGTCATACGATGACGCGACTCGCCAGGCGGCGTCGAGGTCGAGGAGGTTGTTGTATGAGAGTTCCTTTCCCTGCAGCTGCTCGAAGGGAGGAGTTGCCGACTCGCTGTAGAAGCCGGCCTTCTGATGAGGGTTCTCACCGTAGCGGAGGGTCTGCTGCAGCGTGAGATCTAGCGTGAGTCGCTCGGATGTTTCCGAGGTTCCCTGCTTTCCGAGCCAGGCCGCAATTGCCCGATCGTAGCCCGCGGTCGTCTGGAACACCCTTCGCGCCGCTTCGAGCCGGTATTCGGAGGAGATCTCCCCGGTCTCCGCGAGCCGGATGAGCTCGTCGTACATCGATGGATCGCAGACGGGAAGGACGTGCTCGTGATTCTTGGCGGCGGCGCGGAGCATCGAAGGCCCGCCGACGTCGATCTGCTCGATCGCTTCCCGGAGCGTGACGCCCTCTCTGGCGACGGTCTCTTCGAATGGATAGAGATTCACCACGACGAGATCGATCTCGACCAGGTCGTTGTCGGCCATCTCGTCGCGGTGCTTTTCGTTGGAACGATCGGAGAGGATCCCGCCGAATACGCTCGGGTTGAGCGTCTTGACTCTTCCACCGAGAATCTCCGGAAAGCCGGTGAGATCGGTGATCGACCGTACGGAGATTCCTGCCTCCTCGAGCGTCGAGTAGGTACCCCCCGTCGAGATGATCTCGACGCCGCGATCGGCGAGAAAGTGGGCGAGCCGTTCGACGCCGGTCTTGTCGTAAACCGAGATCACGGCGCGCCTGAAAGGAAAGTCAGTCAACTCGGATTCCTCCTCGTAGATTTTGCTCGGGAACCGGTATCTGGCCGGGTTTGAGTCTGTAAGCTCTTTGAACGTCTCCCTCGACGCGGTTCCAGATCGCGTAATAGACGTTGACGAGGTCGGTGATCGAATGAGAGTAGGAGAGAGCGGCTACGGCGAACGCGGTCGAGCGATCGTCGAAGGCGCGTGATGAGCGGATCTCTCCGCCGCGAAAATACTCGTACTCGAGCATCGGTCCGTACCCCGAGGATCTGCGGACGGAGCGTGCCATCAGGCTTCTCGGATCGAACCGGCGGTCGATGCCATAGAAGACCGGGCGAAATTTGACGAGTCGCCGCTCGAGGTAGCTCTCGTAGTCGGCTCGACGCGATTCGAGTCTCTTCGATTCGAACGTCATGAACGGATTATTGGCGTCGCCGACCAGATGTGAGACGACGCCGAGCCTGTAGACGATCGTCTCGATCGGCTCGCGGGATCGGATCGCTTCGACCACAGATGACGCTTCCTCGATGATGCGGTCCTGAAGCCGCCCGTCACGCGTCGCGATGTGGTCGGCCATCTTTCCGCGAAGCTCCTCCCTCCGGCCGGCGCTCAGCCCCTCCTCGAAGGCTTCCTCGTGCATCTCGACGATTCGAGCGAGGTCGCGGGGGCCGAGCTCGAGCGCGAGCTTGGTCATCGCGATCTCGGTCTTCGGCGACCAGGCGAGCAGGGGGAAGGCGGTCAGGGATACCAGGGAGAACAGCAGGATCCTTCGCACGCGCGGATCTTACATGAAGAAGGGGAGGGGCAAAGGCTCGCCCGCATCAAAAGGGCTTCGAGGTTGGAGGTTGGAGGTTCGAGGTTGGAGGTTGGAGTTTGAAGTTGGAGGCACTTGATTCTCGCGTGATTAAACCCTCGTCATCCTGAGCCGCCGAAGGACAGCGAAGGATCTGGGGGCAGGTCGTGAGGCAACGTGACCAGCACCTGCAACTTTGACTAACGAGCCTCCGCCCAGATCCTTCGCCCGCGCTGCGCCGGGCTCAGGATGACGTGGTCTGGGGTTTCGCGAGCTCATTTCGCCTAGCCGCGTCGAACATCCACCCGGATTCTCGACGCGGTTCGATCGTTTGCTCTGCACGCTCGTGAATCGGCGCGCGAAAAGGCATCACGCGGACTCACGACACGACCGTGCGTTTCCACGCCGGGTGCGAAGCAATCGATGCGAGCGCCTGGTCGAGCAGTACCTGATGCACCGGCTTGTTGAGCCACGTCGAGCGCCCCGATGGGTGGGGGATGGCGACGAGGTCGAGATCGTGCGTTGCGCGCTCGACTCGGTGAACGCGACCGATCACGGCATCGAGCTTCGGACATTTCATGAAGAGCTCGATCGCGAAGCGGCCGACCGCGATCACGAGCTCGGGTCGCAGCAGCAGCATCTCCTCGTCGAGCCAGTGCGAGCAGCGGGCGACTTCCTGGCTGCTCGGCGGCCGGTCCGACCGCCCGTCCGGCGTGCGGCCGGGAAAACAACGCGCGGCAGCACAGATGTGAACGCGTGAGCGGAACCTCTCCTCGTCGACTCCGATGCTCCCGAACCAATCGAAGAGCCTCGTGCCCGCGGTCCATGCGAACGGCTTCCCCGCATCGTGCTCGCGTGGTCCCGGCGCCTGCCCGACGAGAATCACCTTCGCGTCCGCTACGCCACCCGTGACCGGCAGCCCTTCGACAGTCGGACATGCCCGGCATGCGTGGACGGCCTGCATGTGTGCGGCGAACTCGATCATTTTCAGGAATCAGGAATCAGGATCCAGGAACCAGGGCTCACCGGGCACAGCTTCACCCTCGCGTTTCAAGGTTCTGTTTCTACTTATCATTGACCGTGATCCCGGCAAATATTGTGTTCTCCCGCCTCACTGGCTCCCGACTCCTGAATCCTGGTTCCTGCCTCACCTCCAGAGGATGCCGAATCGCCTGATCGTGATGTCGGACGCCTTCGGCCGGATCGTCACTTCCTCGAGCTCGATCGCCGCCGGATCCGTGGCGAGATCGAGAGACTCCAGCTCCTCGGCGAGCTCACGGTCGAGCGCCTCGATGTCGAGTTTGACGCGCTCGGACCGTTCGTTCGCACGGTCGATGTCCGCAGACTCCTTCTTCATGCGGCCGGCTCGTGAGAGGGCGGTGCCGAACGTTGAAGTGCCCTTCCGCCCGAGAAATGCTCCGAGGACGGCGGTACCGAAGGAGACGGCGGTGTCGAGCTTCCGCTCACGGGCCTGATCGGTCTCGCGCTCGACGGCCTGCCGCGCGCGCTCGTAACGCGCTTCGAGAGTCCGAAGCTTTCGGTCGTATTTCGTCCGGAGTCCGGCGGCGACCTCGTCCCGTTTCTCGCGCAGCTTCTGAGCGATTCGCCCACGGAACTCCGCCTCGGTTTCATCCGGCTCGCTCATCAGCTTCGTAGCCGTATGGGTGTAGAGCGTGTAAGCAAAGTCGTGACGGATGGTCCTCGCAGCGGCGCGTCTCCACTTGTCGTGATTCGCTTCGTCGAGCGCTCCCCGCGGAAGCTGTTCATGCGGCCGGTTTTTCGGCGGCGTCGCTGCGAGGTCGGAGTCGTCGATGTCGATCTCTTCCGCGTCGTCCCAATCAGGCTGGCCGCGGTCGGGGACGACGTCGATGAAGAGCGCTACGTCCCGCGAGACTCCCTTTCCGAGGCGACGGTCGGTGTAGTGCACCACGGCCGTTGCGAGGAGTCCCGCGTCCCAGGTCTCGCCGTCGCTTCCGTCGTCGAGATACCACGCCGAGATGCCCGGCGGCATGACCGTCACCGCTCCTGTCGAAGCGGCAGCGGCCTCGAGGGAGGAGCCCTTCGACAAGCCGGTGAGGTCGCGAATCTGATTTCTCGTCAGCGGCCCGGCGAGATACGACATCGCCCATCGCGTATGAAACGTGACCGGCGCATTCTCGTGGACGTTGTGGAGGAGAAAGACACGCTTCGGCAGACTTGACAACGTTCGCTCGAGCTCGCCGGCAGTGAAACGTTCCGACCCGCGGACGCCCCGAAGCCCGTCCATCACGCGTTCCTTGTCGCGCTCGGTCTGGAGCCTTCCGAGGAACCAGGTTCCGGCGTTGGAGAGTGCTTTGTAGTCGAGGTCGACGGGGTTCTGCGTCGCGAGCACGACCCCGATGCCGAAGGCGCGAGCCTGTTTGAGGAGGGTCAGCAGAGGTTTCTTGGACGGCGGTTCGGCGACCGGCGGAAGATAGCCGAAGACTTCGTCGATGTAGAGGATCGCGCGGAGACTCGGAGTGCCCGGCTGCGAGCGCATCCATCCGATCAGACGGTCGAGCAGGTTCGTGACGAAAAACATCCGCTCGCGATCCGACAGATGGGAGATCGTGAAGATCGAGGCTCGAGGCTGCCCGGCATCGTTGCGGAGAAGGGTCGCTGGATCGAGCGGATCGCCTTCGCTCCAGGCGGCGAACGAAGGTGACGCCAGGAGGTGGTTGAGTTTAGTCGCGAGCTCGAACCGTTCGCGGGATGGAAAATAGCTTTCGAGATCGAGAACGCCGATCCGTGTGAACGGCGGCTGCTGCACCCCTCGTATCAGGCCGGCCAGATCGACTGCTCTCCCCTCGGACCACGCGCTCGAAAGAATCGTCGAAACCAGCGTGTGCTCGCGGCTGAGATCCGCCTCGTCGATCCCCGCCAGGTTGAGCAGGCTCGTTGCGATGGTCGACACCGAATCGCGAAAGAGGTCGGGATCTTCGATGATCGCCGCCGGCGGCGCATCGAGTGATCGGAGAACCGAGACCGGCCTGCCGGATGTACTCCCGGGCGTGTAGAGCCTCATCTCGACGGCCTCGCGCATGCGCCGGATCCGCTCGCCGTCCTGGTTCCACTCCTTCAGACCCTTCTTCCACGTCGCGGCCCGCTTGCTCGCGAACTCCTCGATGCTCTCACCTGCGTTTGCAGCCTCTGCGGGATCGATCCAGGGCTGGAAATCGGAAGGGGCGAGGTCGGGGAAGGTGAGCATCAGGTTCGTCAGGTCACCCTTTGGATCGATGGCGATGACCGGGATGTTGTCGATCAGCGCCTCCTCGAGCAGCGTGATGCCGAGCCCGGTCTTTCCGCTGCCGGTCATCCCGATGATCACGGCGTGGGTCGTCAGATCACGGGAGTCGTAGAGGAGCGACTCGCTGGCCATAGAGCCGGTTCCGAGGTCGTATTCGCGTCCGAGATAGAACGCGCCGAGCTTCTCGTAATCGATCATGACGTGGATTGTAGACGGGGTCGGGGGTGGAAATGGAACTTAAAACGCGGAAACCATGCACGCGGGGGAAGCAACCGACGCGGTAAGTTGCAACTTAAGAACCCCCCCCCAAGAAAGGCGGTTGAACGCCCCCACAAAGCACACAAGGCGTAGTGGCTCGTCTGGCGCAAGACCTAAATTGTAGCGGAATGATCGCGCCACC